>PEUI01000361.1 GCA_002785585.1 Lysobacterales bacterium CG02_land_8_20_14_3_00_62_12 | reverse complement strand
GACACTGTGCGGGTGCGATGTCGCGCAAGGGCAGAGGTCGTGAAAAGACTTGATGGCACTGACCGCGACAGCTGACCACCCAAAAATCGCGCTCCGCCTCCGGCTTGGTTGGGCATCGCTGCGCTCACCCCAACCTATGTCGTTCACGCTAACCCTGCTTTCTGCTTTCTGCTTTCTGCTTTCTGTCTTCAGTCCTCCGTCTTCAGTCCTCCGTCTTCAGTCCTCCGTCTTCAGTCCTCTGTCCTCTGGACTCCGGCAACGCCACCGAGAGTTCCAGCAGCTCGTGATCGCCTTCGCTGCACAGCTTTACCTGGATCGCATCGGGATCGACATTGACGTATTTCCTCAGCACTTCCAGGATCTCCCGACGCAGCATCGGCAAGTAATCCGGCGCGCCGCGTTGCAAGCGCTCCTGCGCAATGATGATGCGCAGGCGTTCTTTGGCGGTGTGGGCCGAAGCCGCTGGCCGGGGTTTGAGAAAGTCGAAGATGCCCATGTCAGCCTCCAAACCAGCGCGTGAACAAACCCTTTTTCTGGACATCGACAAAGCGCATCGGCAAGACCTCACCCAGCAGTCGCGCGACGGCGTCGTCATACGCCTGACCGGCCGCGGATTCGGCATCCAGAATCACCGGCGTACCGGCATTTGAAGAAGCCAGCACGCTTTCCGACTCGGGCACCACGCCGAGCACCGACAAACCCAAAATCTCTTGCACATCATCGACGCTCATCATGTCGCCGCGGGCGACCCGCTCCGGGTTGTACCGGGTCAACAGCAAATGCGCATCGACCGCAGCATCGCCTAGTTCAGCGCGCCGTGTTTTGCTGGCGAGCAGCCCGAGAATGCGATCGGAATCGCGCACCGAAGATACTTCCGGATTGACCACAACCACCGCCCGATCGGCAAAATACATCGCCAGAAACGCGCCCTTCTCGATGCCGGCCGGCGAATCGCAGACGATGTAATCGAAATCGGCCGCCTTCAATTCGTTCAACACGCGTTCGACGCCGGCCTGCGTCAGTGCCTCTTTGTCGCGGGTTTGCGACGCCGCCAGCACGAACAAGTGCTCGAAACGCTTGTCCTTGATCAACGCCTGCTTGAGCGTGCATTCGTCGTGGATGACGTTGACGAAGTCATACACCACGCGGCGCTCACAGCCCATGATCAGATCCAGATTGCGCAGGCCGACATCAAAATCGATGACCACCACCTTGCTGCCGCGGCGCGCCAAACCGATCGCCA
>PEUI01000263.1 GCA_002785585.1 Lysobacterales bacterium CG02_land_8_20_14_3_00_62_12 | reverse complement strand
GCGTCGCCCGGCAAGCGGTGCGATCCCGGCCACCTGGCGGAACGCGTCGAGCGGAAAACGCCAGCGCTCGCCACCGCTGGCGCTATCCAGGGCCACCACTTCCCAGTCGCCTGGGAGCGATGTGGAGGAAAATTGCACGCTGTACAAGATCGTGTCGCCATCCACGACCAGATCGATGATCGGTCCATTCGGCACCAGTTCCCACAGCTTCTCGCCGCTCGCCGAGTAGCGCGTGGTCACGCTGCCGTACCTGATGGCTCCGCCATCGTCGGCAAAGGCAACTTTTTCAGACACGATGTCATCGGTCGTCACCGCGGTCCGGAAGTTTTCCGTGCCGTCGTGGTCCAGACGCAGCACGATGCCACCTTTCCTGTGGTTGTCGTATTCGCGCTCGAAGCCGACCAGCAAGGCATCACCCTGGGCGTTGATGGTCGCTTGCCTGAGTCCCAGTTCCTGCTGGTCGGCACCGAGCAGGGGCAGCGTTTGTGCGGACAGCACCTGGCCATCGCCGCCGATTACCCATTGCTGCAGGCTGCCGAAGGCGCTGCTGATCGCCACCGCGCCGCCATCGTCCAGCGCGGCGATGGTCTGGAACCTCGTTATCCCGTCACTTGGCAGCCCAGCCCGAGTATCCTGCCAGAGCAGGCTGCCATCGGCGCGCCGACGACACTCCAGAATGTAATTCAGGGTGTCGCGATCGCGCAAGAAGCCGGCCAGGCACACCATGCTGCGCGAAACACTCAAGCGGATGTTGCCGTAGAACGGGAACGCGATCCGCCACGCGAGCGGCGCGGTATCGCTGTCGCGAAACGTCAACGCCGAGGTGATCGAATTGCCATCCGGCGCGGGCAGATCTTCCCATTGCGCGACCCCACCGTCGCTGGCCACAGCCTCAAGCGAAACCAAGCGCCGGCGCACGGGCAGCGTCAACGGCGGCCAGGGTTCATCGGGCCGGTTGAATCCGACGCGCACGGCCCGCATTGGTTGCGATGGCGAGTCGCTGGCGATGACCAGGGCGCGATCATCGGACAACAGGTCGAACGGACCTTGATTGATGCCATCCAGCCGTGCGCGCTCGCGGCCATTGGCATCGACACCGACGAGCAGGGTGGTCCGGTCGAAGACCGCTAACCACAGGCCACCGTCACGGCGCAGGGCCAATTGGCAGATGCAGACTTGAGCGTTGTGGATCC
>PEUI01000104.1:0-6149 GCA_002785585.1 Lysobacterales bacterium CG02_land_8_20_14_3_00_62_12 | reverse complement strand
ATTGGTGGGAGCGCCGAGCAGCGTCGCAAGGCCGTTGTGGGAGCGCCGAGCAGCGTCGCGATTGTCGTTTCGATAGCCAGGTCGCGACGCTTTTCGACGCTCCCACGAAAGCAACAAATGCAGCGGCGACGCTCCCACAACGCCATCGCGACGCTTTTCGACGCTCCTATCCAGCCAGCAGCGCTGCCACGCTGAACCCATCACCGCGCCGACGATGGCAACGCGATCACTCGCTATCCGGCAGCGTGGCGTTGTGAAAAACTTCTTGCACGTCGTCGAGATCTTCCAGCCGATCCAGCAGGTCGCGCAGGGTGTCGGCCACGTCTTCGGTGACCAGTACATAGTTTCCCGGACGCATGATGACCGCCGCTTTCAACGGTTTGAGCCCGGCACCGAGCAAGGCCTTTTTCACTGCTTCGAATTGATCTGGCGCGCACCACACCGTGCTCTCGCCAAATTCGTTTTGCACATCATCGGCACCGGCTTCCAGTGCCAGCTCGAAAATTTGATTGTCGGCGGTGGCGTCGGCGGCGGCAAATACCAATTCGCCGACCCGGGTGAATTGAAATGCCACCGAACCGGTGGTGCCGAGGTTGCCGCCATGCTTGTTCAGTGCGTGGCGCACATCGGCCACCGTGCGCTGGGGATTGTCGGTCATGCAATCGATGATCAGCGCGACGCCAGCAGGGCCATAGCCTTCGTAGCGCAGTGCGCTCATGTTGTCGGCGCCCTCAGCACCGGAGCCGCGCTTGACCGCGCGCTCGATGGTGTCTTTGGTCATGTTCGCCGACAGCGCCTTGTCGACGGCGGCGCGCAGGGCCGAGTTGGTGGCCAGATCGCCGCCACCACGCGCTGCCACCGCGATCTCGCGGATCAGCTTGGTAAAGATTTTCGCCTTGCGCGAATCTTCGACATTTTTACGACCTTCGATGGTTGGGCCTCTGCCCATAACGGTGCCTACTTTGCTGAAAAGGGAAGGGGGGCGGTCCGACCAGCGTCGGGCCAAGACGGCCGCAAGCGCAGGTGAGCGGTCTTCGCGAACCGGCGATTTTCGCACGACTTCGGGGGGCAAAGGGCGAATCTTGCGCGAATCTTTGGCGTGTGGCGGCTTACCGCCGGTGTCGTTCGATGCGGGTCACGCTGCAAGCGAAGGCATTGACCTGATCAGAACGCAGTGCCGGGCGTCGCCATCAAGTGAGCACATTCACCGCTAGGCCGTGGGCAGCCTTGGCCATCCGGTTGTCGTTGGTCCACAAGGCATCGCAGCCATGCTGCTGGGCCGCAGCCAGGTGCAGCGCGTCGGGCGTTTTCAGGCCGAAGCGGGCGCGCAATTGCGCGCCATGGATGAACACTGCTGCCGACATCGGTAACTGGACAAACTGGGCCAGACCGGCTTCGTAGTATTGCTGCAACTCCAGATTGCCGTCGCGCATCGGCGCAACCAGGCATTCGAACTGGACCAGGGGTGAGATCGCAAAGCGATCTGCAGGCTGTGTCGCCAATGCGCGACGCACCCGAACTCCATGGTCCGGGTGCTGCTCGAACGCGTAAATAAGCAAGCAGGTGTCGAGATAGATCAGTCCCACGCCGCACGTTCCTCGGCCAGTGCGGCGGTGATCGCTGCGGTCGAGCGACGGAGTCGTGGCGGCAGTGGATGCGCCTCGAGCCAGGCCAAGATACCGCCCGCGGTCGGCACCGTATGGACACCACTTTGTTTGCCCACGGCGATCAGTCGGGCCACCGGTTCGCCACGATTGGCGATCACCACGTCCACGCCCGCCTGCGCGGATTTGACCAGGGCAGACAAGCGATTCTTGGCATCGAGCATGTTGACCTGCATGGCGGCGCTCCAAAGTTTGAGATGCGGCCGAGGGTAGCATATCTGGCTAACTTAGCCAGAAAGCAATTTCAGGTGCTTGCCGCCGCTGTTCTGCCAGATTCGCCTTGCTCTGAAGATTAGGGCACAGTGCGGGCACGCTCTCGCACTCCAATCTCGCCCGAAAGCCACCATGACCGTCGCCTTCAAAGATCACTTCAGCCAGGTCTCCGAGCATTACGCCGAACACCGGCCGCGCTATCCGTCGGCGCTGTTCGACTGGCTGGCCGCGCAATGTGCCGAACACGAACTGGCCTGGGATTGCGCCACCGGCAATGGTCAGGCAGCGACCGAACTGGGCAGAGTTTTTCAGCGGGTGATTGCCACTGACGCCAGCGCCGCACAAATCGCGCAAGCGGTCGCGCATCCGCGTGTGTTCTATCAAGTGACGAGCGCCGCAACGAGCGATATCGATACTGGCAGCGTCGATTTGATCAGCGTTGCCCAGGCCCTGCACTGGTTCGACTTACCGCGTTTTTACGCAGAAGCAAGGCGGGTACTCAAACCCGAAGGACGCATCGCCATCTGGAGCTACGGCTTGCACAGCCTGTCGCACCGAGCGCTCGATGCCTGCATCGACCGGTTCTATCGCGACCGCCTCGGCGCCTATTGGCCGGCCGAACGTCGCCATGTCGAAACTGGCTACCGCGATCTGGCGTTCCCGTTTACGGCGATCCACGCACCGACGTTTGTCATGCAAATGCGCTGGACCCTGGATCAACTGCTCGGCTACTTGCGTAGCTGGTCCGCCAGTGGCCGCTACCAAGCCGCCACCGGCATCGACCCGGTCAGCGAACTCGAACCCGAACTGCGTGCGCTATGGGGCGATGCCGCCGCACCACGAAGCATCACCTGGCCCTTGCTGCTGCGGTTCGGGCGGCGCTGACTCGCGGAGTCGTCCGCAACCTTTGGAGTGCGGCGGCTCGCCTTATGCCGGTGCGTGCATAACGACCAATAAATTGCAGTGGACGGATGATTGGCAGTGGCATGGGAGTGCCGATTGTCAGGCTGCGTTTTGCCACAACAGTGATGTTGGAGATAGAACAATCCAACAACACGCGTAACAGCACGATTCATAGTACGCTTGGCCGCACGACTCAATCAAGCAAGGAATCATCATCATGGCTTCGATCAGTGCCAACGAGTTGAAGACTCAGGGCGTTTCCGCGATTGCTGAGGCACTTTCCGTTGCGCCCGAGGCGATGGTGTCGGTGCGCGGCAAAGATCGTTTTGTGGTGATGGAGATCGAGCACTATCACTATCTGCGCGAGTGCGAGCTGAGCGCTGCCTTGGCCGAAAGCCAGGCGGACATCGCTGCTGGCCGCTTCGTTCAGGAGTCGGTGGACGCGCACATGAAACGGTTGGCCAAGCTGCCGTGACCTGGGCGTTGATCTTTACCGAGCAGTACAACCGGCGCGCGGCGACCTTCCTCAAGCGCCATCCGCAGGCGCGCCAGCAATACCGCAAAACGTTGATGTTGTTGCAGGCCAACCCAAAGCATCCGTCGCTGCGGCTGCACGCGCTCGGCGGCAAGCTGGCTGGGCTGCATTCAGTGTCGATCAACCTTTCGTGTCGGATGACGCTGGAACTGCTGATCCGCGATCAGCAGATCGTGCCGATCAACGTCGGCGATCACGATGCGGTTTATTGAACGCGAGCGTGATGGCGATCAGGCGGTGCCGACGATGGAGTAAACCTGCGGCGCCATGAGGTAGGTCGGCTCAAGCGCGCAGCGCGGAGCCGACAAAGTCCGAAGCGGCGCGTCTCGGCGCCATGGTGTGGCTTCAGCGATGGCGATAGTGTCGGCTCCAGCGCTGCGCACTTTGCGACGTCATGGATGGCGGAGGTAGGGCCGTCATCCGGAGTTACCGCAGATTGATGAAAATGGCGCCCGGTTCGCTGCACATGCGAACAGGCGGCTGACCTGTCGCCGACGCGACATGATCTGTCGCAGGCCAGTGACATGCTGTGCTGGTGGCATCCACCTTCGATCGCCCACGGACACAAGCACCGGTGGGCACCGGAACACGCCACCCACATTAATCACTGACTGAGGAAAGACCATGCGCAAGGTCAAAACTGCATCCTTCATCGCAATGTCGACGGTAATGCTCTACGGCTGCGGAAACAGCGCACCGCCCGAATGCGACAACGTCGAGGTGCTGGGCCTGGTGACCGAAATCTTTCACAACCACATTCGCGATCAACTGGTGCCACTGGCAATCATGCAGGTCATTGGCGTGCATCCATCGATGTTTGGCGACGCCACCTACGCATCGTTCAAGGCGACCATGGCGGAAGACCCGCAGTCGAAGCAAGTGGTCGATTTCATCGACGGCAGGTTGGCGACGGTCCCCGAAATCAGGTACGAAGGCATCCGCACCATCAAACGCGACACCGAAACTCATCGGTCCACCTGCGCTGCGCAACTGCGCGGGGGCGACACCGGGCAAGCCGATGCCCACTACACGGCGCAGTGGACGGACGATGGGCGGCTGTATGTGGAGGCGCGGTTTTGATGGTGGGTCAAGTCCGTTCGTGCGCGAGGCATAGCTTACGATCCGAAAACTGCCTCCAGATTCTCGTAACGTACCAACCCTTGCTCGAACAGCTCGTTTGGTAAGGCCTCTTCGACTGTTTCGGCAGTACAACCCTTTTGGAGCAACATTAGCGCTGGCTTGATGATCATCTTCTCCAATTCGTCGGTGGAATTCATGGAGAGAAGAAGCACGGTGAATGTCCATTCGAACTTCTTCCATGCTTCGTCAGAAGTGGCACCTGGCCAAACAATGAGGCGCTCACACAAAATAGTGTGTGCGGAATCTGGTTCAGGAGGGAAACCAACGCAGTAGTCCTCGTCAAAGTCGCAATTGTGTTCCCACAAGGAAACGTGCAGCACGGGTGCGGCGGCGACGCCGGGCACGCCATCGCCGGTGATGCTTACTTGAAAGATTAGATGCATCTGAGACTTTCGGTTGCCCTTGCCTCTGCTCTTCAATGGAAAGCTCCATGCCACATCGGTATAGATCCAGCCGGATTCGTCCATTCGGGCAACCTCAGCAACTTTGTCGGCCAGAACATAGGCCAGTTTAGAATTGGCTAAAGCCGTCTCCACTTTGTTTGAAATAGTACTGCCCAAACTTACGATCTCGCTGCCGCACCGCGCAACGAATGCGAACATTTCGCTGAGACTCTTGCCGTCAATTCGGTCTGCCATGGTCTGTCACCCTCGCTCGAAGAAAATCGGTTGGAGATTTGAAAGTGGAACAGTGGTTGGGGGAATACGCGACATCAGCCCCTTGAACGTGGACGGTCGCCAGAAAATCGGCTGTTCGGTCAGCACTTGAGGAAGGCTTGGCACAGGCTCAATGGAGTGGAAGCCTCGAAATTGTCGAACCTGCAAGCGCTCGAGAAATCGATCACTTAGATCCGCCCAGCGCCCGAGCGGCGTGGTCTCATTTCGGATGCACTTCAGGGAGTGGCGAACCCCAAGCCAGGACAACAGCACTAGCCGATGCTCGGGCGCGTCGCCCCAGACTTTGTCACGTTCGAACGCGCTGATCCCAGCGGAAAGTTCCAATCCAAGGAAAATGTGTATGGCATCGTCCCTTTCTTTTTGGCAGAGGAATTTAGTCCACTGGAGCTTGAGTTGATCGTCACCGCTCAGGTTCGCTCGCCATTTCAGTTCGCACAGGAGCATGCGTTTCCGGTCTGGGTCCCCTTCACTTTCTCCTTTCCAGCTCAGTTCGATCAATAAATCGGGTTCGACACGCGAGCGGGATGAATCGCTGACCCAACGTGACGGCCATAGTGAGACCTTGGCGGTGATTGGCTTTTCATCGATAAGAAAGTCCTTTTGGTGAGTCGGTTTAAGCACTTCCCGCCAAAAGCTTGCAACATCCGACGGATCGAGCAGGCACAAGGGTCCCAGGATGGTTGAAGTAATCTCGTCCTCTTCGGAAACGTGAACTTCGGCACCATCACGGTGACCGAGGTAACGCCTGTAGATCTTGCTTTTCCCTTGGACGATTGCATGCAACATGCTTGGATTTCCTGTGGTTGCTGCGGCTTCGACCAGCAATTGCGAGCGGTCTATCGAGTGCCAGCGGGCCGCACCAGCCGCACCATGGCGAGTGTATCCCTGCAGCAGTAAGCGAGCAATTGCTGCCGGATGATTTGACGCTCGGATTCGTTGGTGTCCGGGTGAATGGCTTGCAGGTAGGCGTCTTGGGCAGCGCTGCCACCGGTGATCGACAGGTCGTCGTAGGCCAGG
>PEUI01000250.1 GCA_002785585.1 Lysobacterales bacterium CG02_land_8_20_14_3_00_62_12 | reverse complement strand
GGTATCCAGCGTTAGAACCTGGTCGCGGATTGTAGGGGAACGGTTCTGCGGCTACTTGCGCTTGAGCAGCAAGTTCAGACCCGCAAACGGGCTGAAGGTGGCGGCACTGACTGGGTCTTCGGCGTGGGCGGGATCGGCGCCGGTGTGATCCAGGTAGCGCGAGTGCTCGTTGTCGTGGCAGTACACGCAGAGCAGCTCCCAGTTGCTGCCGTCGTTCGGATTGTCGTCGTGGTTGTGGTTGCGGTGGTGGACGGTGAGCTCGGAAAGATTGGCGCGGGTGAACTCGCGGGCGCAGCGGCCACAAATCCATGGATACAGTTTCAGTGCGCGTTCGCGATAGCCCAGTTCGCGCTGTTCGGCGTCGCGGCGCGCCGCGGCGACTACTTGATCCAGGCGCTTGTGATCGATTCCGGGTGGGGTAGTTTTCATGCGAATGGGCAGGCCGCCAGTGGATGTTGGCAAGCATCGGTGATTGCGCCCGGACAAGCAATGCCTGCGCCGGGCGCCCAGCAAACGCTTGTCGGCTGGCCGAATGGCGTTAGGCTTGGCGCTGGTGACTTAAGCGAGGTGGCGCATGCACAAGCTATTTTGGGTGATCCTTGGGCTGCTGGCATCCTGCCAACTGCTGGCCGCCGACCGGGTTACCGGTTATGCCTTTGCCACCCGCTCCGAAGTGATTGCGCCGCATGGCATGGTGGCGACGTCGCAGCCGCTGGCCACGCAAATCGGCCTGGATGTGCTCAAGCACGGCGGCACGGCGGTGGACGCGGCGATCGCGGCCAATGCGGCGCTTGGGCTGATGGAGCCCACCGGCAGCGGCGTCGGTGGCGATCTGTTCGCCATTGTCTGGGATCAGCAGTCGCAGAAATTGCACGGCTACAACGGCTCCGGCCGCTCGCCGCAAGCGCTGACATTGCAATGGTTCAAGGACCACGGCTATCAGGATATTCCGCCGCTGGGGCCGTTGCCGGTATCGGTGCCGGGTTGCGTCGATGGTTGGTTCGCGCTGCACGACAAGTTCGGCAAATTGCCGATGAAAGACTTGCTGGCACCGACCATCGCCTATGCGCGCAACGGCTTTCCACTGACCGAGCTGATTGCCTATTACTGGGGTTTGTCGGTGCCGCGATTGTCGCCGTATCCGGGTTTCAAGGAACAATTCACCCGCGCCGGTCGCGCCCCGCAGAAGGGCGAAATGTGGACCAACCCTAACCTGGCGCGAACGCTGGAACGCCTTGCCAAGGGCGGTCGCGAGGCTTTCTATCGTGGCGAGATCGCCGCCACCATCGCCGCCTACATCAAGGCCCAGGGCGGCTTCCTCAGTGCCGAAGATTTGGCCCGGCACCACGGCGAGTGGGTGGCACCGGTCGCGGTGGACTATCGCGGTTACCAGGTTTGGGAGCTGCCGCCCAATGGCCAGGGCATCGCCGCGCTGGAGATGCTGAATCTGCTTGAAGGATTTGATCTGAAGGCGTTCGGTTTTGGCAGTGTCGATTATCTGCACGTACTGACCGAAGCGAAGAAGCTGGCGTTCGCTGATCGTGCCCGCTACTTTGCCGATCCCGCGTTTGCGGCATTGCCGATCAGCGGCCTGCTGTCGAAGGCTTACGCGCAGCAACGCCGCCAGTTGATCCGGATGGATCGCGCCGCGGCGGCGGTCGATGCCGGCCATCCGCCGCTCGATGCGGGCGATACGATCTATCTCACCACCGCCGATCAGTACGGCAACATGGTGTCGCTGATCCAGTCCAACTATCGCGGCATGGGTTCGGGGATGGCGCCGCCCGGACTGGGTTTCATTTTGCAGGATCGCGGCGAGATGTTCGTGCTGCAAGACGGCCACCCGAATGCGTTTGCGCCGGGCAAACGGCCGTTCCATACGATCATTCCCGCGTTCATCACCAAAGACGGCAAACCCTGGGTCAGCTTTGGCGTGATGGGCGGCGCCATGCAGCCACAGGGCCACGTACAGATCGTTACCAACTTGATCGACTTTGGCATGAACCTGCAAGAGGCCGGCGACGCGCCCAGGCTTCAGCACGAAGGTTCCACCGAACCCACCGGGCAAGTGACGGCGATGGCCGATGGTGGCGAAGTCAACCTGGAAACCGGCTTCGCCTACGAAACGGTGCGCGGCTTGATGCAGCGCGGCCACCAAGTCACCTACGCCAACGGACCTTACGGCGGTTATCAGGCGATCCGCTGGGACGCCGAACAGAAGGTCTATATCGGTGCCTCGGAAGGCCGCAAAGATGGCCAGGCGGCGGGTTACTGAGGCGGCGCTGGCGTGGCCGTGGCCGTGGCCGCGGTCACAGCAAGGGCGCGATCCAGCGCCCGCTGCAGCGGTGGCAACAGCGCCTGATAATGCCCCATGCCGGGCAGGGCGATATAGGCGTCGAAATGCTGGGTGTGCGGGAGTTCGGTGAAGTCGATGGCAATGCCGTTGGCACGCACCGCCGCGACATAGGGACGACTGCTGAAGTCGATCGGAATCAGACCGTCACCGATGCCATGCAAAATATGCAGATGGCGGGCGTGGGGTCGCGCGTTGGCGATGCCTTCGGCAATGGCTGCGCGGACCGCGCTGGCGCTGCCATCCGCGCCCTGCCAAAGCGCACGCGCGGCAGCCAGCGCAGCAAAGCCGGGGTCACTGCCGCTGGCCAAGGTATCGACGATGCCGATGCCCAGCGTCGGCGCCACCCCGCTGCTATCGCTCCACCAGAGCGCCCGTTCGGCCGCCGTGCTGGCGCGCGGCTGGCCCGCCGCATCGAGCACGGCGAAGCCATAGCCGCAGACCGGTTGATCGACCGCTGCGCGCGCATAGGCTTGCGAATAACTGGCGGCGACCGCCCGCCACAAATTGCCCGCTACCCCAAACTCTGCCAGTTGCAGCATCGCGTCGCTGAAGCCGGCGTCCGCCAGATGCGCGCGTGCCGACCGCGTTTGCGCCGACAAATCAGAGGCACGGATGAGACCAGCGGCGGCAAGACTCTGGCAACGCGCCGCGACGATCTGCTGGCGTTGTGCCTCGGTCAAAAACCGCGGGCCATCGGCGAGCGTGGTGAGGGCAGCGGGCACCCACAGCGCGGCTTCGGTGGCGTAGTCAAATAGCGGTCGCGCACCGGCAACCGAGATATTCGGCGCGCCAGCGACGACCGCGGCAAAAAAATCGTCGGCTGCCAGCTCGGCCGCCCGCAACACCGCGCCACCGCCATTGGAAATACCGACCGCAATAATGCGGGTATTGGCGGCGGTGAACGGCGCCTGCGCCGGAAACGCCTGGTCGAGCGCGTGCAGACCAAAGGCGGCGGCTTGCAGCACCTGCACGCCCCAGTCGGCCTCGCTGTTGTCGCCACCGTGGGCGTGCCCCATGGCGATGCGGTGGGCCGGCGTGGGCCCGAGCGGACGCGGATCAAACACCAGATCGTTGCCGCGATGGCGATTGCCGTGGCCATCGGCACCTTCGTTCTGGTCCAGATCGAAATAGCCGCAGCCGGCGCCTTTGTCGGTATGCACCACGGCCAAGCCTTTCGGCAAAGCCCAGGCGCTGGCGACCGCAATCGCGCCGTAAATGCCGCGTGATCCAGAGGCGGCGGTGACGACCAGACAGCGCTGGCGCTGATCGAAAGCATCCGGCACCTGAGCGAGCAGGCGGTGCGTCTGCCGACGCCCAGCGATGCGCGCCGCCGCCTGCCATTCACGACCCGGGATCGATGGCAACGCCGACGCCATTTGCGCCAAGCCCTGCGGCGAAGCCAAGTCGGCGATATTGCGCCAGTTGCTGTAGATGGCACGACGGCGCAATTCGGCGACCGTCGGTCGGCTGGCATCGGCCAGCGGCGGCGGCGTCGCCGCGAGCAAGCCATCAGCGCCCAAACCGGCGCTTAGCAAATCATCGTCTCCGCGATGCGCGCTGACGAGCACCGGGCCAACAAGAAATCGTTCTGGATTCAACTCAGGGCTCGACATCGCGTAATTCTATCGGGATCGAGCCGCGCAGGTTTTCGTCAACACCGGCAGCGCGCCCACCGGTGGCCGGAGCAAACTGTCGTGTGGGAGCGCCGACCACTACCGCAATCACCCGAACTGCGCGGCAATCGCGACGCTGGTAGACACCCCCACACGACAGTCGACTGCGCGGCAGCGCCCGGGCTGATGCACGGCGCACCGATCACGAACACTCAGATCGCGGCGCTGTTGCGGTGCAGGACGGTGGTGTCAAAAGCCTGGTTGAAAGCAACGGCAATCGCGTCGAACTCGGTGTCGTTGGCGGACAACAGCACCAAACTACCGTTGGCCACGGCCAGTTCGCGGCCACGCAAACCGGCATCGTTGAACGAATGCGCTGCCGCCACCACGCCCGGCGCGAAAATGACGGTGACTGCACCGCTGGGGCGCTGCATCACCATGTGCGCGGTGTTGTGGCCACCGATCACGCAGAAGCGGATGTAGGCAATCGGCCCCGGTGAACGCGGCAATCGCGTGTTCAAGCGAGCAAAAATGGCTTGCACTTCATCCATCGACACGGCGCCATGGCTGGCCATCGCCATCGGTTCTTCAACCAAATGCGCCACCGACATGGCCGCCATTGATTCGCTCGGCGCCAGCGCCAGCCAGCCGACGGTGGCCATCCCCATGCCAATGGTAAAGCCCGCCGCCATGCGCCAGAGCTGGTGACCGCGACCCAGACGCTGGCTACGCTCGGCGGTGATTTGGTGCAGCAAAATCTGGTCGGCCAATTGCGCCGGCACCGGCACCGCCAAGGCACGATCGAGGCTGCCCTCGAACACCAGGGCGCGCGCATGGGCCTCGGCACAGCGCGGGCAGGCCTCGCGATGGCTGCGGGCGGCGTTGTCGAGGGCGCGCGGCAGGGCCGCGATGGTGCGTCGAAACTCAAGACAGTTCATAAACTTTGGCCTCCTCACCGGTGCCACCTAAAGCCGCTTTCAATTTCTGCCGGGCGCGGAACAGTTGCGTCATGACCGCCGCCGGCGTCGACCCCAACTGACTGGCAATTTCTTCGCAGGTGAGACCGCCCAACACTTGCAACAACAAAGGTTCCCGGTACTTTGCATCGAGCGCCGCAATCGCCCGACGCACAACGCTGTCTTCGCCGGCCTGATCCGGGCTGAGGCCGTCGAAATCGGCGATTTCCAGGTCGTCGATCTGCTCGAATGAAGTCGGCCCCTTGCGCTCGTACAAACGCGCGTGTTCGCGCCGCAGGATGGTCACCAGCCAGGCTTTGGCGGCCTTGGTATCGCGCAGGTCATCCATCGAGCGCCAGGCGCGCAGGTAGGTTTCCTGCACCAGGTCGTGGGCCAAGGCTTCGTTGCCGCACAACCAATAGCCGAAGCGGTACAGCTCGGCGCTGGTAGCGCGTACCAAAGCATCAAATTGGGACTGTTTCGGGTTCATCGTGGCCAAAAGACCCGGCCGTAGCGGTTTTGCTTTCATCGATCCGATCCGCTGTGGAAGGTAGCAACGGACGATGATCCCGAGTCGCGGCGCTGAGCGCAAGTTGCTGGTCGCCGACATCGCGCGGCGGTTGCCGGTGCGCCGCAGCGGTTGCCCGCGGTGAGGATGACTTGGCGGGTACCTGCCAACGCCGACCTTGAAGCGATTTCGCCAAACCGTCAGGGCTTATTCCAAGCCGTCGGCAAACAGCAACTGGGGCAAGATCAGCACCTGGCCGAACATGTCGTTGCTGGTGTGGTGGGTAACGCAGATGTAGTAGAACGTTTCGGCCTGATTGGCTACCGAAAGCGTCATCTTGCGCGCGCACGGCGTGGTGATGCTGCCATCGCACAACAAGGCATTGAGCGGCGGCGTGGTGCTCGGCGGCGGGCCAATCACCTGGCGGAACGGATGAAAATCGCTGAAGTCGAAACCGACGGTGTCGCCCTCGACCACGGTCAGA
>PEUI01000227.1 GCA_002785585.1 Lysobacterales bacterium CG02_land_8_20_14_3_00_62_12 | reverse complement strand
GGTGTCGATCAGCAACGCCGCACCGGTGGGCGTACACACCCTCACCGTGCGCAGCACCGACAATTGCGGCAGCTTCACCGACAGCAGCTTTTCGCTCGATGTCAGTAACACCGCACCGAGCTTTACGCCGGAAATCGGATTGTCGCGACAGCAAGGCAGCGCTGGCGGAGCCGCGGTTTCAGTCGGCAGCGTGAGCGACGCGCAGACCGCGGCCGCTAGCCTGGTGGTGACATCGATCGCCGGCGGTAGCGCGGTCGGCGTCAACGTGACCGGCACCGTCAACAGTGCGGGCACAGTCAATGCAGTGCTCGCGGCCAGTTGCACGGCAACCGCCGGCACGGTGCGCTTCCAGGTCAGCGACGGCGATTTGAGCAGCAACGGCGATGTGGCAATTGCGGTCAGCGCCAACACCGCGCCGACTTTAAGCTACGGGGCGCAATCGGTCGCGCAACCGATGCCGCTAACGGTCAGCCCGAACACCGGGCCGAGCGACAACGGCAATGTCACCAGCATCGTTGTGCAAGGTGTCGGCAGCTATACCGGCACCATCGCCGTGGACAACAGCACCGGCGTCGTGTCGGTCAGCAATCCGGCGCCGCTCGGCATACACACCATCACCGTGCGCAGCACCGACAATTGCGGCACGACGACGGACGCCAGCCTGCAGCTCACGGTGTTGAGCGATGCCTTGTTTTCGGATGGTTTCGAGTAACCCCGGTGACTAGCACCGGGTGATCGCATTGCGCCCAAACTTTTACCGGCCAAGCGCGGGGCCAAGGTCTGGCTCCGCGCCGCCCACGCTGTTTACACCACCCCTACCGGAGTTGCCATGACGCGTATCCTCGCCGCATTATTCGTGCTCATTGCCGTGCTCGGCAGCACCGGCCCAGTGTTCGCCGCTTCGCCGATCCAGCGCGACTTGCCCGCTGGCCTGCAAATTCCCGAGGCCGCGCGCCCTGGTCCGGCGTTCGATGTGGACCGCGCCACGGCGGCCTATATCGATCTGTTGACACCCGAACAACGGCAATTGTCCGACCAATATTTCGAAGGCGGTTATTGGCTGCAACTCTGGGGCTGGCTGTACGGTTTGGGCGTTGCGGCCTTGCTGCTCTGGGGTGGCATTTCGCAACGTCTGCGCAATCTGGCGCGACGCATCAGCCAGCAACCGACGGTGGCGACGGCGCTGTACCTGGTCCAATACACCATTGTCGGTTTCGTCCTCGGCTTCCCGCTCGCCGTCTACAGCGACTTCCTGCGCGAGCACCAATACGGGTTGGCCACCCAGGGATTCGGCGGCTGGTTCGGCGATCAGGCGAAGGGCTTGATGGTAGGACTGATCCTCGGCACCTTGGTACTGAGCTTGCTGTACCTGATCGCCCGCCGCGTTGGCGAGCGTTGGTGGCTATGGGCAAGTGCCGGTACCTTCGTCTTCGCCTTGTTGCTCAGCATGATCGCGCCGGTGTTTATTTCGCCGCTGTTCAATGATTACCAGCCGGTGCCAGATGGCCCGGTACGCGCAGCGGTGCTGTCGCTGGCGCGGGCCAATCAGATCCCCACCCAACGCGTGGTTTATTTCGATGCCTCGCGGCAAACCACCCGCGTCAGCGCCAATGTTTCCGGTTTCGCCGGCACCACCCAGATCAGCCTCAACGACAATTTGTTGAACAAGACTTCGCTGCCCGAGATCAAGGCCGTCATGGGCCACGAAATGGGCCACTACGCCCTCCATCACGGCCTGCGGCTGACGGTGTACTTCACCCTCATCATCAGCCTGGGGCTCTGGTTCACCCATCACCTGTTGAATTGGTCGCTGGCGCGCTTCGGGCAACGCTTGGGGCTGGAAAACCGCACCGATCCCGCCGCCCTGCCCCTGGTCGGCGCGATTCTCTCGGTGTTTCTGTTCTTGATGACGCCGCTGTTGAATTCGGTGATACGGCAGGCCGAAGCCGAGGCCGATATCTTTGGTCTCAACGCCGCGCGCGAACCGCATGGCTTCGCCACCGCCGCCATGCGCCTGTCGACCTATCGCAAAATCCGCCCTGGCTATTGGGAAGAAATTCTCTTCTACGACCATCCCAGCGGCTACGCCCGCGTCCATGGCTCCATGTTGTGGCTGAAGGAAAATCAGGACAACGCCACCGCCAATGCACCGCTTGCAGCGGCCATCGACGCTGCCAAACCGGCGCTACCCAAATAACCGGATCGGTGCGTTGCCGCCGCTGCGGCAGCGTCGCTTTTTACCGCGCGGCGGTGACCCCGCCGCCCGCGAACCACCCCCAACCCCGCTCCGCCTCCGGCTTTTGTTGGGCATCGCTGCGCTCAGCCCAACCTATATCTGTCCGGCGTTTGTTGGGTCTTTCACGCTCACACCCTCAATCCACCGCCAATTCGATGCGATCACGGCCCAGGTGCTTGGCGCGATAAAGCGCCACGTCGGCGCGTCGCAGCAATTGCTGTGGGTCGTCGCTCTGGGTCGGCACGGTGCTGGCAACGCCGATGCTGATGGTCACCGGCAGTGCCGCCTGGCGCAGGCGCTGGCAAAACTGCTGGGCGCGCTCAGCCGCTTCCGCCAGCGCCACATCGGGCAGAATCATGACGAATTCCTCACCGCCAAAGCGCGCCAGCAACTCCCGGCTGGGGTCGTAGAGCTGGCGAAACTCCGCCGCCAACCGTCGCAACACGGCGTCGCCTTCCAGGTGTCCGAATTGGTCGTTGTATTGTTTGAAGTGATCGACGTCGATCATCAACGCGGCGATGGCACGGTGCTGATCCAGGCAGCGCCGCCATTCGCGGCTCAAGCCACTTTCCAGCGCCCGCCGATTGAGGATGCCGGTGAGGCTATCGACGGTGGCCAGTTCGGAAAGCTGCCGATTGGCGATTTCCAACTCGCGGGTCCGATCCGCAATCCGGGTTTCCAGCAGCAGGTTGGCGGCGTGCAGGCGCCGGGTGCGCCACCAGGCGACGGTCAGCGCGATGGCGGCAATCATCAGCACCCCCAGCAGTGCCGTCATCCCCTTGAACAGGGTGCCCTCGTACCAGCGCTGCTCAACCCGAAACGCGTAGCGCAAGGGTTGGACCATGCGTTCACTGCGGGTGCGTGCTTCGATCTCCAGGGTGTAGGTGCCGCCCACCGGTCGGCTCAGGGTCAGGTCGCGTTCGGCGCGCCATTCGCTCCAATTCGGGGCGATGTCGCTCACCCGATAACGAAACTGCACCCCGGTCTCCATGGTCACCAGGCCGAAGCGAAACAGCACCGCATTACCGGCGGCGATGGCGCGGCCGGCACCCTCGGCGACGGCCACTACTGGGGTCAACTTGCCGCTGGTGGAGCGTTCGGTCACCCGCACTTTTGCGGTCAACGGCGGCTCCGGTGGCAGGATCTGGCTGGGGTCGTACTGCAATAGCCCATTCCAGGTAGCGATGCGCACGATGCCGTCCTGGCCGACCAGTGTGCCTTCGAAGCCGCGCACGCTGCTGCCACCAAACTGCAAGCGTTCCCAGCGCTGCGTGCCCGGTGCCCGGCGCAACAATTCGCGGGTGGTTTGCGCGAAGGTGCCGACCGGACTGCTCTTGACGACCAGTTCCTCGGGGCGTTCGACCAGACTGGCCGGCTCGCTGTGGTCCAGGCTGAAATGCTCGCCTCGCAGCACCCAAGTCTGCCCGGCGACGACCGCAAATAGCTGCCCGTCCAGGCGAAACAGGTTCAACTTCGATCCGCGTGCCGACGGCAGTCCCGAGCGACTGTCGAAGACGGTTTTACCGAGCAGTTCGCCGGTATCCGGATTGAACCGCCAACGCTGCGGTCCACTGCGCGAATCGGCCAGCCAGACTTCACCCGCATGGCTGCCGATCAGCGCCGTGGTAGGACTGATACTGCCGAGTTTGGTGTTGGCTCGAAGCTGCCAACGACCCTGCTCCAGCGCCAACAGCCACAGGCTGTGTTCGCCCACAGCAAACACCCGATCACGGCGTTCGGGCAGGGTCAGTAGCCAGGTTACCGCTTCGGTATCGGCGAGCAACGGACGCGGTCGCGGCGCGTCCTCCAGCACCAGCAAACCGGCGCGGTGGGCGATCAGCAAACCCGCGTCACTGGCGTGCAGGGCAAAACCTTCGTAGTCGAACCAGGGCAAGGCTTCCCCGGTCATTTTGACAGCCGGTTCCGGTGCCAACCGGAACAAGCCATTGGCACCGACAATCCACAAGCCGCCCTGGTGCCACTCGGCATCAAAAACCGCGCCGCGCAGACCATGGCTTGCCCCGAACAGGGTCCACGGCGCTGGCCATCGCAAGCGCACCAGGTCGCCATCACCGATGACCCAGAGCCCGTTCTCGCCATCGACATGCAGGTCCTCGATGGTGCCCGGAAAGATCGCGCTACGGTCTTGCAGCTTCAGTCCGGCATCAAAGTGCAGCAATTCGCCACGGCCGGTGCCGACCATCAGCGAATCATCCGCCAACACGATCACCACATTGGCCGGATTGTGGGCAAACTCGGGCATCGGGCCGGCCACCAACGCCTGTACCCGCTGATCGTCCAGCAGATAAATGGCGTCCTCGCCGAACACCAGCGTGCGTTCGGCCTGGTCGACGATGGCGACGACACCGCGTTCGGCAAAAACCTCGCCGCCGACGATGTTGTTGAGGGTGCCATCGGCGCCGACCCGAACCAAACCACGGTCGGCGATGCGACCCACCATGCCCTGGCGGGTGGCGGCAAAGCGACGCGCACTATCCGGCAAGGCAGCACGCGCCGGGCCATTGCCGCCGACGCCCAGCGTATAAATCGCCTGATCGGCGCGGACATGGACGGCACCGTCGTTGGTCATGATCTGCCAGACATTCGCCAGCGCCGGCGCGTCCTTGGCAAAAGTGAAACCGCCGCACAGATCGGTCAGTTGCATGCTGCCGTCGGCGGCATCGGTGACTTCGCCAAAGACATCGAAGCCAGCAACATAGATACGGCCATCGGCGGCACGGGCGACCGCACTGGCGTAGACCGCGCCGGGCAGCCGCAGCAGCTCCCACTGATCACCATCGAAACGCAACAAGCCTTCCAGATTGGCCACATAAAGACGGCCCTGATCGTCATGGGCGGCGCCGACATAGCGCGGCGGCGCGCCCACCAGATCGGCACCCCAACGTTCCAGCAAGGGCGCGCCGCGCAGCAGCGCCTCCGCCTGAAGATTCGGCGCCAGCAAGAGCGAACCCAGTAGCGCCGCGATTACCCGAACACCGCGCCGCGCCCAGCCCGCAGGATGAACCCAGTGCGGCCACCTCACCGGGTGATCAGCAAGCGTCATGAGTGTCCTCCTGAACGCGAATTCCATGGATCGACGGCGTTGCGCTGGATTGGCCCAGCCAATCAAAAATAACCCCGGATGACGGCGGTCGCCACGACTAGTCTAGTGTCGTTTCGATTCGATGGCGGGCCGGCGCGACCCATCCAGCCAGGCTGACCCCCATTTGGGCGCCACCACCACACGCGTTGACGTGTCCACGCCGTTGAGGGATGCCCCCCTTGGCAGTGGGCAGCGGCATCCGGCGCGCCAGTCCCGTGCACCAGATGCCAGCACCAGATGCCAGCGTTGCAGTGATTTGCATTTAATCCTAGACTGCCCCGCTTTCCACCAAGGAGATTTGACAATGCGCATTCGACGACTTGGCTTTGCGGCACTGGCGCTGATTTTTGTGGCTGGCAGCACACCATCGGCCGGTGTCGGTGACAAGCCCCTGATCCTGCATACCTCGTGGCAACTTTCGCTGGATGCGGCGGGCCATGTGGTGGATTTATCGACCCGTGACCCAGTGAACCCGACCCTGAAAGAGGCGCTCGAGCATCATATTCGTCACTGGGAGTTTGTCTCCGGCAAGCTCGACGGCACCCCGCAAGCAACCGAGACCACCCTCTGGTTGAAGATCGAGTTCACCCCGGAAGCGAGTACGGGCAAATACCTGATGCGCATCGCCGATGTCGATTCCGGTCCGGCGATCGAGCCCTCCAGCAAACGCATTCCGAAATATCCACCATCCATGCTCAAGCGCAAGGAGCAGGGCGTGGTGGTGCTGATCCTGAGTTACGACGCCGACGGCAAGGTGCAGAGCGCAGTGCCGAGCGAGGCGGCACCAGCGGCGCACCCGGTGCTGGTCAAAACCGCGGTCGCTGCGTTGCTGCAGTGGCAGTTGGTGCCGGAACGCGTGGCCGGTCACGGCCTGCCCGGCAGAGTGATGGTGCCGGTCTGTTTAGAGTGATGGTGCCGGTCTGTTT
>PEUI01000371.1:9551-11390 GCA_002785585.1 Lysobacterales bacterium CG02_land_8_20_14_3_00_62_12 | reverse complement strand
TTTTACCACCGAGGGCGAAAACAGCTCGGCGCGATCCCGGATCGGCGTGCACAGTGTCGCCATCGGTGTGCCCGCACGCACCAGCAACTCCGCTACCGCGCGCAAACCGATCGGCGGCGCAAACGGTTCATCGCCTTGCAGGTTGACCACCACCGTGGCATCCGGCCAGCCCCGTTGCGCGGCCACTTCGGCGAGCCGATCGGTGCCGGAGAGGTGATCGCTGCGGGTCAGACACACCCGCGCCGCGGTGTCCACCAGCGCTTGGGCAATGCGCTGGTCATCGGTGGCAACCACCACTTCGCGGGCGCCAGCCAGGAGCGCCCGCTCGACCACGCGCGCGATCATTGGCCGCCCGCCGATCAACCGCAGTGGCTTGCCGGGCAGCCGCGATGACGCAAACCGCGCGGGTATCGCTACGACAAAATCCAGGCTCATGCGCGGTCACCCCGAAGCTGACAAAGTTGCTGGTGGATGGTGTCGAACCAAGGCTCCGGCAGCAGCAGTTCGATCGGCACCGCGTACACCCGGTCATGCGCAACCCGCGCCAGTTTGCCGGCGTCTTTTTCGGTCACCAGTACGATGTCATCGTCGGCAAAACGGAGCTCACTGCCATCGTAGCGGTGATGATCGGGCAGCGGATGAGGAACCACCCGCAGACCGGCTTGCTCGAGCATCAAAAAAAACCGCTCTGGATTGCCGATCCCGGCGACGGCGTGTACGCGTTGCCCGCGCAAATCGGCCAGCGCCAACGACCGGCTCACCGCGTTCACGCGCAGCGCTGATCGGGCCTGCACCTGCATGGCAATCTCGTTCGCCGCCGCCGCACCACCATTGACCACACAATAATCCACCCGTGCGGCACGGCTGGCGGCCTCGCGCAGCGGACCGGCTGGCAACAGCCGACCATTGCCGAATCGGCGGGCGCCATCGATGACCAGTATCTCCAGGTCACGCGCCAGCGCCCAGTGTTGTAGTCCGTCGTCACTGAGGATGAGATTGCAGCCAGCGCCAATCAGCAGCCGCGCGGCATCGACACGGCGTTTGCCAATGGCCACCGGACAGCCACTGCTCTGCATCAGCCATACCGGCTCATCGCCATACCGATCCGCAGTGGCGGTCGCTGGCAACAACGCCGCGTGGCTGGATGCCGCCCGGTAGCCACGCGACACAATCCCCGGCCGCCAGGCGCGGTCGCGCAACTCGCAGGCCAAGCGCGCCGCCAACGGGGTTTTGCCGGTACCACCCACGGTCAGGTTGCCGACGACTATGACCGGCACCGACAGCCGTTGCGCGTGCCATAGCGACCGCGCATAAAGTGCCCGCCGCAGTGCCAGCAGACGCCGATAGATCCATTCCAGTCCCCCCAGCCACAGCGGCACCGGCGCCGCGCCGTACCAGCGCGCATTCAGCCAGTTCTCGATGGCTCCGCGCCAATTCACAGCGACCCCAACGGCGACCCAAATTGCCGGCCATGCAACTGCGCATAGAGGCCGCGTTGATCGAGCAATTGCTGGTGGCTGCCGACTTCCACCACGCGACCGGCATCCAGCACCACAACCTGATCGGCGTGCTCGATGGTGGACAATCGATGCGCGATCACCAAAGCGGTGCGGCCGACCAGAATCCGATCCAGCGCCTGCTGGATCAGTCGTTCGGATTCGCTATCCAGCGCCGAAGTCGCTTCATCGAGAATCAGCACCGGCGCGTTTTTCAAAATGGCGCGAGCGATCGCCAGGCGTTGCCGCTGACCACCCGACAACAACACGCCGTGATCGCCGATGCGGGTTTGCAACCCCTGCGGCAGCCGCTCGATAAACTCCATCGCATTGGCCGCCAGCG
>PEUI01000371.1:3426-9483 GCA_002785585.1 Lysobacterales bacterium CG02_land_8_20_14_3_00_62_12 | reverse complement strand
ATAAAATCGCGGCAACAGCCTGAGCAGCGTGCTCTTGCCGCTACCGGAACGGCCGACAATGGCGGTAAGGCTGCCGGCCGGCACGCGAAAACTGACGTCGTGCAAGACCTCGTCGGCCGCAGCGGTGTAGCGAAAACTCACCCGATCAAACACCAGCTCGCCGTGCGCGCGATCCAGGTTGCGGTGTCCGCTGTCGTCTTCTTCGTCGGTGTCGATTACCGCGAACAAACTACCGGCCGCCGCAAGACCACGCTGGATCATCGTCTGCACGTTGCTTACCCGCTTGATCGACGGCAGCATCGCCATCATCGCGCTGATATGCGCCACGAACATGCCCGCGGTCATGCCATCGCCAAGCGCCGCACGTCCGGCGACGAACACGATCACCGCCAGGGCGGATGCCGCCATCACTTGCACCACCGCCGAACTTGCCGCCTGGGTACTCACCACTTTCATGTTCAACCGGAAATTGCCGCGCGCCAACTGCGCATAGCGCGCCACTTCCTGGCCTTGCGCGCCGAACACCTTGACCACCTCGTGTCCGCCAATCGCTTCTTCGGCCGCCTGCGACATCTCGGCGTAGGCCAACTGGATATTCTGGTTGATGCGCCGATAGCGCTTGCCGATGCGCGCCACGATGATCGCAATCACCGGACCCATCACCAACATCGCGAGCGTCAATTTCACGCTCTGCTGCAGCATCACCGCAAACAGCACCAGAATCGTCAGCGACTCGGTCACCACCACCTTGACTGCATCGCTGGCGGCTTGCGCCACCTGTTCGGCGTTGTAATTGAGCCGCGACACCATCGCCGCGGTCGGCTCATGGTCGAACCAACTCGATGGCAAACGCAGATATTTCGCCAACAGCTCGGTGCGCAAGGCCACCACCACCCGTCGACCAACGCGGGCAGTGCCGACATCAGCAAGAAACGCCCCCAACCCGCGCAGCAAAAAAATACCGACGATGGCAAACGGCAACCAACGGATCACCGTTGCATCCCGATGCACGAAAGTGCCATCGATCATCGGTTTCATCAACGCCGTGAAAGCACCCGCCATCAGCGCTTCGAGCAGCATCCCGGCGGTTGCCAGCAACGCGATCATTGCCTGGGGCTGCACGTAAGCCAGCAACCGGCGCCAAGTCTCCAACCCGGAAATGGACGCGGCCGGAACCGTGCCAGCCGAGGCTTCGGTGGTCACGGTTTGCCCGCCGGTTTGCCCGTCGATTTGCCCGCCGGTTGGCTCGGCACCGTGGCGATCGACAGCCGCGAGAAACCAAGTTGGCCGAGCGCATCCATGGCGGTGATCACCGCCTGGTGCGGCGTCCGGCCATCCGCGCGCAGGCTGACCGGGCGATCCCGATCCTCGCCAGCCACGGCGATCAGCGCGTTCTTGATCGCCGCCACGTCGGCATTGAGGATTTCGTTGGAGCCGAGATAGGTGCGCCCTTCGGCATCGATGATCAGGGTCAACACATTCTGCTCAACCGGCATGACCTCGGCCGATGCTTCCGGCAATTTAACCTGCATCAATGCCCGCTTTTCAAAAGTGGCGGTCATCACGAAAAACATCAGCAGGGTCAGCATCACGTCGATCAACGGAATGACATTGATCTCGAAGTCATCGCTCGCGCTGGCGCTGCGTGAAAATCTCATTTAATCACTCGGCGGGGCGCCGCCATGATTGGCGTCTCTAGTTCCAGCGCGTCGATCAAACCAATGACCTGACGCTCCATCTCGACACCGATATCGACCACTTTGCCGCGCAGATAGCGATGCATCACATACGACGGCACCGCTACCACCAAGCCAGAAGCCGTGCAGATCAACGCCTCGCCGATGCCGCCGGCCATTTGACTGGCATCGCCGATGCCATTGGCCATCACCGCGAGAAACAGGTTCATCAGGCCGATCACCGTCCCGAGCAAGCCGAGCAAGGGCGCAATCAAGGCGATCGTGCCGAGCGAGTTGAGAAAGCGTTCGAGCCCGTGCATGACGTGACGCCCGGCGTCTTCGACCCGTTCCTTGATCGCCTCGCGGCCCAGATGTCGCGCCCGCAGCACGGCGGCAAAGACTTCGCCCAAGGCGGAAGTCTGTTCCAGTGCCCGCAAGTGTTCTTCTTCCAGACGCCGATGCTGCAATGCCCAGGCTTTGACCTCGGTCGCCAGATTGGCCGGCAGCACTTCCGTGCGCCGCAACGACCACAACCGCTCGAAGATGATGGCCAGCGCCACCACCGCTGCCAGGCCGATGGGAATCATCGCTTTGCCACCAGCCATCAGCAATTCCAGCACGGGGGTTCTCCTGATTCCGAGTCGAAGTGCCGAATCATAACAACGGCAGACACCGCGACGGTAATCAATCGCTGATCGTCGGCCCGAACCGTCTGCAAAGTGCGCAGTCGGTCACCCCTGTGCGCCAATAAAAAAGCGCCGACCCTCAGGCCGGCGCTTTCACGTTGCCGATCGCTAGCGCAAAAATTACTTGGGCTTGGCTTCGGTTGCTGCCGGTGCTGGCGTCGCTGCCGGTGCCGGATCGACGGCCAACAATTCCACATCAAAGATCAAGGTGGCATTGGGACCGATCGGACCGGGACGAGCGACCTCGCCATAAGCCAGTTCGGAGGGAATGAACAACTTGTACTTGGCGCCTTCGTTCATCAACTGCAAAGCCTCGGTCCAACCCGGGATCACGCCATTGAGCGCAAACTCGGCCGGCTGTTTGCGGTCGTAGGAACTATCGAACTTGGTGCCATCGAGCAAGGTGCCGTTGTAATGCACGCGCACTTGCGAAGTCGCCACCGGCTTCTTGCCCTTGCCTTCGGTGATCACCTGGTACTGCAAACCCGAGGCCGTGGTGTTGACGCCCGGCTTGGTCTTGTTGGCGGCCAGGAACTTCTCGCCCTCGGCTTTGTTTTTGTCTGCCAACAGCTTGGTCTTGGCTTCTTGCTGACTGCGCATCCTGGTCATGAACTCTTGCCGCACGGTCTTCGCATCTTCTTCGCTGAGCAAGGATTTGCCCCCGGCAAGCTGGACACGCACCGCCTCGAACATCACGTTGAGATCCACTTCATCCTTGATCTGGGCGAGGCCCTGGGCCATATCCATGCCCACCATGTAGCTGACCTTGTCTTTCTCCGTGGTCAGTTTGTCGAGCGCGCTGGCCGAGGTGGATACACCCATTCCCATGGCCACGGCGACGGCGAGGGTGGTTCGCAAAAACTGCTTCATGAAACTGCTCCTGGTGATTGAAGACCGGCGATGCCGGGGAAAAACGCCGCCCATTGTCGCGGGCAAAGCATCCGGACGCAAACGCGGCCTCGTCGGATTCGGCCGGGGCCGGAAAAGTTCCCGGCGGCGCCGTCACCACGCCATGGATCGCAGGCTCAAGCCCCGCTTCGCCAAGCACCGACGCAAGTTAGCCAGAGCACGGGTGCGCCCGGCCCATTTCCGCCAACGCCCAAGGCGCCAACCCTACCGGTTCAAGTACCGATACCCCTTTCCATTGAGCGGAAACTGTCGCAGCATACCGCCACGACATTCCGTCGCTTCCCTACAGCAGGAGAAAATCATGGCAGCCAGTGACCCCTCGGCAAAATCTGGATCGGTGCAGCCCAGCGTACTCGCGCAAGTGCGCAGCGCCCTGGGCGAGCTGTTTGGCGGCGGCGCGGTCGGGCCCGACATGCAAGTTGCCCTCGAAGTGGCCTTCGGATTGCTTGGTGCGCTGGCGCAAGCCGATAGCATCGTCACCACCCACGAGACCGAGTTCGTCAATGCGTTGATGGAGGAACACAATCTTTCGACCCATGCCCGCCGGATCGCCAAGGAAAGCTTTGAGCGGGGCCGCCGTCGCCAGATCGATATCGAAGCCGAAGCCAGGCGCTTTGTCGCGCGCTTTGGCAAAGGCTCCAGCGAAGTCGAGCGTCTGTACGATGCGCTACTGCGTCTGGCCGCCGCCGATGAGCGGATTCGGCCGCGCGAGCGCGAGTTTCTGGTAGCGGTCACCGCTGCGCTGGGCTTTGAGGCGCACGCCCTCGAGGTTCGCCTGAGCATTATCGGCCATGGCAGCGCGGCCACTTGATCGGCGCCGGTCCGCGCTCCGCCATCAAGACGACCTTTCATCCGGCTGATTGCAGGCAAAAAAAGAGGGCACCGGGGTCAGCGGTGCCCTGTTAATTTCCCTGAAGCAGCACAACCGGACCAAGAGCGCCGGCTGGTTTATTCCGCCTTTAGCTTTCCGGCAAGACGTTGACCTTCACACTGCAATGCACGTCGGCATGCAGGGTGATTTGGACTTCGTTTTCACCGGTACGACGGATCGGACCTTCCGGAAGGATCACTTCCGCTTTCACCAGCGGGAAACCCGCTGCGCTGAAAGCTTCGGCGATGTCTCGCGGACCAACCGAACCGTAAAGCTTGCCTTCCGTGCTGGCATTGGCGCGAATGGTGACCACAGCGGATTCGAGTTTTTCCTTGCGCGCACTGGCGCTCGAAAGCTGGCTATCGGCCTTGGCTTCGAACTCGGCACGGCGCTTCTCGAAATCCGCAATGTTGGCCGCAGTGGCAAATACCGCTTTGCCCTGTGGCACGAGGTAGTTCCGGCCGTAGCCGGGCTTGACATTCACCTTGTCGCCAAGGGCGCCAAGGTTGGTTACTTTCTGTACCAGAATCAGTTCCATGGGTTCGATTTCCTTTAGCGACCGGTGTGGTTATCGCAATACGGCAACAACGCCAGAAAGCGCGCGCGCTTGATGGCAGTGGTCAATTGGCGCTGATAGCGCGCTTTGGTTCCCGTAATACGCGACGGCACGATCTTGCCGGTTTCAGTAAGGTACTGACGCAGGGTGTTGAGATCCTTGTAATCGATCTCGGTGACGCCTTCGGCAGTGAATCGACAGAACTTTTTGCGGCGGAAAAATTTGGACATGGCTTGGATCCTCGTTCTGGTCAGGCTGCTGCGTCTTGAAACTCGGCATCGGAGAAGCCGGTGCCATCTTCACGGCGACGGCGTTCGGGTTTCTCGTCCTTCATCTTGGCGATGATGGAGATTTCCGAGACCGCGTCTTCGCGGACGGTGATGAGGTGACGCAGCACCGCGTCGTTGAAGCGGAAAGCGGATTGCAGTTCGGTCAAAACTGCCTGGCTGCATTCGACGTTCAACAACACGTAGTGGGCCTTGGCCATGTTGGCGATTGGGTAGGCCAATGCACGGCGCCCCCAATCTTCCAGACGATGGATCTTGCCGTTGTCGCCTTCGATCAAGTTTTTGTAGCGCTCGATCATGGCGGGGACCTGTTCGCTCTGATCCGGATGGACGAGGAACACGATTTCGTAGTGACGCATGAAAACTCCTTATGGACTAACGATGGCCTCCTGAGATTTCAGTGAGGCAAGGAACCCGGCAAACAGATTGCCGGGGACGCTCATGTTAGCCGTTCGCCCCCCTAGGCCGCAACGGAATTTTCTAGTCAAATCATAGGCATGGCATCAAACCACTACGGAATCAGCGACTTACTGGCGCTATCCACAAGCGCCGCCGGACCCTGCACCATGTTGGCGCTTGATCGGCCGGTTGGCCTAACTCGATGATGCGCAACAGCTTGCCCCCGTCTCACTGGATGGTGAAACTCTCGCCGCAACCACACTGTGCGGTGGCATTCGGGTTGCGGAAAGCGAAACCCTGATTGAGCCCCTGGCTGACAAAATCGATCTCGGTGCCCGCCACCAGCACCAAACTGTCGGGGTTGACGAAGATCTGGATGCCCTGCGACTCGAACACCGTGTCTCCCGCTTCGGCCTGATCGGCCAGATCGATCTGATAGGCCCAACCCGAGCAGCCGCTGTGCTTGACCCCAAAACGCAACCCTTGCGCCAGTGGACGATCCCGAAGGTAGCTGCGCACGCGCTCGGCAGCAGATAGCGAAAGCTGAATCGACATGATTGAATCCTCAAAAAATCACCATTGAAAAGCACCGTCGGCGGAGGCCCAGCCACCCTGCCCAATATCGCCCAAGGTCGCCACCGCCGTGATCGGCAGACCACCTGCGAACCGCTCA
>PEUI01000371.1:0-3389 GCA_002785585.1 Lysobacterales bacterium CG02_land_8_20_14_3_00_62_12 | reverse complement strand
CTTTGTGCAACGACGCAGGCGGGCGATAAGGACCAGCAAGATGGGCAAGTTATTTCTGCGCGACGCCTAAGGGTGTGAGACCTTGCGCTTTCAAGTCTTGATCGGTCAACGGCGGTTGGCCACTTTATACCGAGGGAGTTTGTGCCATGAATGCCAGTACGATCAGTGTCGTCGAAGCCTTGTCCGGACGGGTGGCGCCGGGCACTGCGGTCTGTGTCCAGGGCTGGGTGCGGACCCGCCGCGATTCCAAGGCGGGGCTGTCCTTTGTTACCGTCCATGATGGTTCCGGCCAAAACACGATTCAAGTGGTGGCGGCCAATTCCTTGGCCAACTACGACAGCGAAATCATCCATTTGACGGCCGGCTGCTCGGTGCGTTGCCGTGGTGAACTGGTGGCTTCGCCGGGCAAGGGCCAGAGTTTCGAGATCCAGGCGACGGCGGTGGCGGTGATCGGTTGGGTAGACGATCCCGAAACCTACCCGGTGCAACCGAAAGCGCACTCGATGGAGTTCCTGCGCGAGGTCGCCCACCTGCGACCGCGCACCAACACCTTCGGCGCGGTGTCGCGCATCCGCCACTGCATCGCGGCTGCGATCCATCGCTATTTTCACGAACACGGTTTTTTCTGGGTGAACACGCCGATCATCACCGCCAGCGATTGCGAAGGCGCCGGACAAATGTTCCGCGTCTCCACCCTCGACCTGATGAACCTGCCAAAAACCGATCAGGGCAAGATCGACTGGCACCAGGATTTTTTCGGCAAGGAAGCCTATCTGACCGTTTCCGGCCAGCTCAATGTCGAGGCCTACTGCCTGGCCCTCAGCAAGGTGTACACGTTTGGCCCGACCTTCCGCGCCGAGAACTCCAACACCACCCGGCACCTGGCCGAGTTCTGGATGATCGAGCCGGAAATTGCCTTCGCCGATCTCAACGACGATGCCGACCTCGCCGAAGCGTTTTTGAAGTACATCTTTCAAGCGGTATTGAATGAGCGCATGGATGACCTGTTATTCATTGCGGATCGCGTTGAAAAAACCGCCATCAGTCGACTGGAAAGCTTTATCCAGGCGCCGTTTGCACGGATCGAATACACCGAAGCAGTGAAGATTTTGCAACGGGCACCGCGCCGTTTCGATTTTCCGGTCGAATGGGGAACCGACCTGCAGACCGAACACGAACGCTACCTGACCGAAGAACACGTCGGCCGACCGGTGGTGGTGATGAACTACCCGGAACAGATCAAGGCCTTCTATATGCGGCTCAACGACGACGGCAAGACCGTTGCGGCGATGGACGTACTGGCGCCGGGCATCGGCGAGATCATCGGTGGCGCCCAGCGCGAAGAGCGGCTGGATCAACTCGACCAGCGCATGCAGCAGTTCCACATTGATCCGGCCAGCTACGCCTGGTATCGCGACCTGCGGCGTTATGGCACGGTGCCACACGCCGGTTTCGGTCTCGGTTTCGAACGGCTGGTGGTGTATGTCTGCGGGCTCGGCAATATTCGCGACGCGATTCCGTATCCGCGCGTCCCTGGCAGTGCGGAGTTCTGATATGCCAACCGACGACTTCACCAACTCCGACCAGGATTTCACTTTGGCCGAGACCCAGTGGTGGTTGGCCAGTCTCGGCAATGTCATGGTGTGGGCGCGGCTCCGGCTGTTTAGCTCCGGCAGCGCCGACGTGCTGTCATCGGATGGCGAACTGATCCATTACCCGGATCAACGCGAGGCCTGCGTCGCGCTGATGGATGCCAACTACGCGGCGCTGGACGGCATGGACGAAGACGACGCCCTGGCGTTTGATCGTGAACTCGAGGAATTGGTCCCGCCGACTGCGGAATCCGACGCCGATGAAGACCTGGTGCCGTTGTTGATCGAGCGGATTGACGCCAACCGCACGCCTGGCACCGGCCATATCTGAGCGCCGCCATGTACACGCCCCGACCCTTTGCCGAAACCGATTTGGCCGCGCTCGATGGCTTGTTCGCGCGCGATGCATACGCGCTGGCACACCGCCATGGCAAGGCCGAAATCCTCGACGATGCTGCCAGCTTGCAGCGGATCGTGGCGACGCTGGCGGAACGTTACGAACGCGCGCTCGGCAATCGCTGGCGGTTTCCCGACTCCGCACCCAGTCAACTGCCTGCACTCGCGGGCATCGTCGGCTTTCGGTTTGCTGGGCAGCGCACCGAACTGAAGTTCAAGCTCAACCAGAATCACCCCGAGCAAAACGTTCGCGGCGCGATCAACGGCCTGTTGGCAGTCGCCGACGACAACGCCGTCGCGACCGCTGCGCTGATGCAGCAACCACTCGATTACCCCCACCCAGCAAGCGAAACCACCCATGTCCGATGAACTGAAAGACCGTCACGCACTGGTCTGCGGCGCTTCCCAAGGTATCGGTCGCGCTACCGCGATCGCGTTGGCGCAAGCGGGCGCCGATGTCACCGTGTTGGCACGCAATCGCGCCAATCTGGAGGCGGTGGTCAAAGCGCTGCCGCGGCCATTGGCAACGCAACAGCACGACTGGATCGAAGTGGACCTGGCCAATCTCAGCATGCTCAGCGTCCAGGTCGAGGCCAGCGCCCAGTTGCGTCCGTTCCAACTGCTGATCAACAACAGCGCCGGGCCGGCTCCCGGTGCCTTGCAAACGGCGACCGCCGAGCAATTTCTGGATACTTTTCACAAACACCTGATCGCCAGTCACAGCCTCGTGCAGAGCCTGCTGCCAGGCATGCGCAGCGCGGGTTACGGCCGCATCGTCAATGTCATCTCGACTTCGGTCAAAGAGCCGATCCGCCATCTGGGCGTCTCCAACACCATTCGCGGCGCCGTTGCCGCCTGGGCCAAAACGCTGGCCACTGAATTGGCCAGCGCTGGCATCACCGTCAACAATGTATTGCCCGGCTACACCCGCACGCGGCGCTTGCAACAGATCATTGATGATCGCGCCTCGGCCAGTGGTCAGAGCAGCGAACAGATCGTGCAGGCGATGCTGCAAACCGTGCCGGCCGGGCGTTTTGCCGAACCCGAAGAAATTGCCGCTGCCATCGCCTTTCTGTGCTCTCCGGCAGCGGCGTACATCAATGGCATCAACCTGCCAGTGGATGGCGGCCGCACGCAATCCTTGTAGCCACCAGCGCTCGGACTATGTAACGCTTTGTGCAACGACGCAGGCGGGCGAAAGAACCTGCAAGATGGGTAAGTTATTTCTGCGCGACGCCTAAGTTTGGCCGCCTTCATCCACCCCCTGCCGCACGCTAAAGTGAGCTTATGCGTCTGCCACAACTCGCCAATTTCATTGCTGGCCAATGGTCCACCCCGACCACCGGGCGGTGGCTGACCGTGTTCGAACCGGCGACCGGCCTGGCCTACGCCGAAGTGGCA
>PEUI01000046.1 GCA_002785585.1 Lysobacterales bacterium CG02_land_8_20_14_3_00_62_12 | reverse complement strand
GTAGCGGCCAACGCCGTGCCGCCCACGATCCGCCCGACGGATCCGGCGTTGCGGTTGGCGCTGCTGGTGTTTCTCGCCTACTGGCTGCCAGAACTGGTGTCGGCGGTGGATAGTGTGGTGCCGACCAAGAGTTGGAGCGAGGTCGCCCTCGATCTGCGGTTTTTGCCATTTGCGATGTTTGCCATCAGCGCTTTGGCGAGTAGCCGGGCGCGCTGGTTGTGCTTGCGATTGGCGGCACTGGTGATTGCGTTTTGGACGCTGGACGCGCTGTTTCAAGCGGCCGTTGGCGTCGGCTTGGGCGGGGTCGCGCGCGGCGAACGCATCACCGGTATTTTCGGCGATGACAATCTCAAGCTGGGCCAAGTGCTCGCGACCCTGGCGCCGATTCTGTTGTGGGCCGCCTGGCGCTATCGCCGTGGGCGCTGGCTGCCGGTTGCCTGGAGCTTGTTGACGCTGGCGATCATGCTGGCCGGTTCGCGCGCGGCCTGGTGGAGTTATGCTTTGATCAGCCTGCTCGGGTTGTGGATATGGGCGCGCACGCCGCGGCGATTTGCGCTGGCGGCGGCGCTGGCAATCGGTTTGGCCAGCATCGGCAGCGGGCTCGTCTACCACGGCTCGGCACCTTTCAAGGCGCGGGTGGATCGCACGCTGCTGGCGCTGTCGGGCACCCGATCGGGCGTGGACAGCGCGCTCGCCTTGCGCTTGCCAATCTGGGAGGTAGCGCTGCGCATGGGTCTGGACCACCCGATCAACGGCGTTGGCGTCCGCGGTTTCCGCACGGCTTATCCGGATTACGCCGCCGCCGATGATGTCTGGGTGCGCGCCGATCCCCGCCGTGGCGCCCTGCACGCGCACCAGATCGTGTTGGAAGTCTGGACCGAGACCGGCGTCATCGGTCTAGCGTTCTGGGTCGCGGGTTTGGTCGCGCTGATTCGCCGTTGGCGGGCGGCCGCGGCGGCGGAGCGCGAGCTCGCCATCGCCGCGGCGGCGGCGTTGATCGCGATGTGCTTTCCGCTCAACACCCACCTCGCCTTTTACTCGGGATTCTGGGGCCTGCTGTTTTGGTGGTTGCTGGCCTTGCTGTTGGCGCTGCTGGCGCCACCGCGCGCAGTCGAGGGCGTTGCGGCGCGAGATCCGGCATGAAACGCGTGGCCTATTCGCTGGTGGTGACGACGTTCAACAACGCCAACACCTTGGCCGCTTGCTTGCGTTCGGCCGCCGCTGCCGACGAGATCCTGCTGCTGGATTCCGGCAGTAGCGATGCCACGGTGGCGATTGCCGAGCGTTTTCACGCGCGCGTGGTGGTCGAA
>PEUI01000027.1 GCA_002785585.1 Lysobacterales bacterium CG02_land_8_20_14_3_00_62_12 | reverse complement strand
TCGGTCACCTGCAAGGGGCGCTCCTGCGCATCGACCGCGATCAGGGTCTCGCGGCCCATGGGGGAGCGGACGGACCAACTGCGGCTCTGGGCATCGTAGTTGCCCAGGTATTGGCGACCATTGATCAGCGTCTCGTGTTGCAGATCGATCTGGCCGAGTTGGGTGCCCAGCGGCGTAGCAATGGCTGCACGGCTGCGGCTGATGGTGGAGGGCTGTGCAAAATTGTTGAGCCGCATTGACACAGACGAAACTGGCGCGGATAGCCCAAAGCGGGGATCTGGGGTGTTCCTGATCGTGACCTGGGACTGGTCGGGATTCCCGACAAATTGCCAGTAGGTGCTTGAGTCAGACAAATACGTTCTGCCGCCTGCAAAGGTCTCAATGGTTCGATAGCCTCGGCCAATAGCGCTGTTGCGCCAGATCACCCGTTGACGACCTTCAGCGGTCGAGACCTGTGTCCTTGCCGCTAGGGTGGTGTACTCCTCACGATCCAGTTCGGTAAAGCCGCCTTCGGCGTTGGTGTCACGAGTCAGCCTACCGTCTGAGGTCCAAGTAAAGATGGATGCCTCGCCATTGGGATTCTGGAATCGCGATAACAATCCGAACTTCTCGGGACTGGGGTCATAGTTGAACTGCCAGTTTCTATTGGCTACAGAGTTGACCTGAGCCAGCAGTCCAGATGCGTGATACGACAGCAGGGTGCGTTGGCCATCGGGCGCCTGGACGGCGGTAGCAAGACCCGGCGCGTTGCGCTCGATCTGGGTGAGGTTGCCGTCACCATCTTCGACGCCGATCAGATGGCCGTCAGCCCGGTACAGGAAGCGGAAAATCAATCCACCCGTGGTGGCATTGCGGGTTTCCAGATGGCGACCATTGGGGGCGAACACGAATACGGTACGCGCGTCTTCGGAGGGAAAGATAAAGTTTTCCTCGCTGCCCTGAAAGCGGAAACTGCCGCCAGTGGCAATACGCATCATCGGGCTGGGGGCGAAACGGCTGGCGGAAAGCACGATGCTGCCATCCGGAAGCACCGCCAAGCCCGCGCCGTTTGGCACGTTGACCGAACGCGCGATCTGTGCGCCTGCCCAGTTGATGGTTTCATACCCGCCACCGATGATGGTCTCGATCTCGCCGCTGGGGCGCACCTGGAACACGCGACCACCCCCCAGTAGAAATATGCTGCCATCTCTGCCATTGACTACTTGTTCAATGCGCGGCAGCGGCGACTGCGTGGCTTGACTGCGATTGACCGGAATGCCCTGAACGCCGTTGCCAGCGACGGTGAAGACGCGGCCATCGATGCCGATCCGACGGACACGGAAGCGGCCGTTTTCAAGTAACAGCACATTGCCTTCTTGATCGATATCCAAATCGCTGATCGCGCCGATATCGGCGTCGTTGACGGCCACGTCTTCCCCGAGTTCGGTGCCGCCCACAGCCAGGGGCGTCGCACTGCCATCCGGCCACACCATGCCTTCCCAGTTCTCGTCGCAGGCATGGAAAATCCGATGACTGTGGATTTTCAGGTTTCGGAATGTGCATGCACGGGAAGCGAGACTGGAATCGCGAATCAGCGACAACGCACCGGTGCGCGCGTCCACGCGCAACAGGCGCTGGCCATCGGCAAAGATGAAATTATCGTCCTGGTCGACCACCCAGGCGGTGAGGTAAGAGAAACTTGGCGATGTTCCCGGTGCGCACAAATTGGGATCGTCGGGATCTGGTGGGCAATTTTCCATGACCTGCTCAAATTCGATTTCGCCTGGTCGTTGCCTCTGGATAAGAAAACGTTCGACCGGCGGACCGGTGACACGAGAGAGCCCGCCCCCTGGCTCAAACTCCCAAATCGAAGCGCTCGGCCCAGCAACCTGACCAGACGCATTGCCGCCAAAATTGAGCATCGTTGGTACTTCAGTCGAGGCATTGGCATCGACCTTTTGCGTTGATCCATCCCCTTTCAAGATCATCTGGCGCTCGGGGTCGTAGACATGATGCTGATCGAACGACCAACCCCCATTGCCTAAGCCGCGCGCATCCCAGATACCACGACGACGGAACTGGAACGCGTTCAGAGTGGTGGCTGGAATCGACCATTGCTTGGATACACGTACCCCGCTCACTCGAAACCCATTCCATACTGAAAACGGCACGCCCGAAGGGCTAGCCCAAGCTGCGCCGTATTCTTCCCAAGAAATCG
>PEUI01000007.1 GCA_002785585.1 Lysobacterales bacterium CG02_land_8_20_14_3_00_62_12 | reverse complement strand
TGGCCTTGGCTGCGAGGGCCAGTCGATTGTGCACACGACTGAGGTTTCGGCGCGCGCTATCCAAGGTCGGCTGGCGCTCCAGCAAGGTTTGCAGCAGGGTCAGCGCCAGCGGGTCGCGGCGCAGAGCCAGTGCTGCGTTGGCGGCGATCGCCAGCGCTTCGGTGCTGCCGTGGGCGCCGGTCAAGGCTGGATGCACTGCGTCGAGTGCGCGTTCCCAAGCGCCAGCGGCGGCATCGGCGCGGGCGCGGGCGAGCACGCTGGCGGTCATCTCAGGGTTTCCAGGCACGCCCGAGTTTGGCGCCGTTTTCACGATGCAGCTCGGTGCTGATCCAGCGCCCCACTTGCACCAGTCGATCCAAGTCCACGCCGGTGCGGTATCCGCAGCCGTGCAACATGTAGACCAGGTCTTCGCTGGCGAGGTTGCCGCTGGCACCGGCGGCGTAAGGGCAGCCGCCCAAGCCCGCGACCGAGGCATCGACCACGCGCACGCCGGCTTCAATGCAGGCATAGACATTGGCCAGCGCCTGGCCCCGGGTATCGTGAAAATGCACCGCCAATTGCGCCATCGGCACGACTTCTGCGACCGCACACAATAGCGCTCGCGCCTGCCTGGGCGTGCCCACGCCGATGGTGTCGCCGAGCGAAATTTCGTAGCACCCCAGCGCCTGCAAAGCGCTGGCAACGCGGACCACATCGGCGACCGGCACCGCGCCCTGATAGGGACAGCCGAGCACGGTAGAAACATAGCCGCGGACGTTGACGCCGGTGCCCTGGAGTCGGTCCAGCAGCGGCCGAAAGCGCTCGATCGATTGATCGATACTGGCGTGGATGTTGTGCTGGCTGAATGCCTCCGACGCCGCGGTGAACACGGCGATTTCGCGAACCCCAACGGCCAGCGCACGTTCCAGCCCCTGCAGATTGGGCACCAACACTTGATAGCGGACGCCGGGGCGCTTTTCGATGGCACTGAAGACCTCGCTGGCATCGGCCAGTTGTGGAATCCATTTCGGACTGACGAAACTGGTGGCTTCGATGCAGCAATGTCCGGCATCGGCCAGGCGTTCGATCAAGCTGACTTTGGTGGCGGTCGGAATGATCGCGGTTTCGTTTTGCAGGCCGTCGCGCGGACCCACTTCGACGATGCGGATGGTTTCAGCCGTGGTTTCAGTCATCGTCGCGTTCCGTCGCTGCTGGTGGCCCCACTCGGCATTCATCCGCCGCGTTGGTCTGCAAGGCGGTCGCCAGGGCTTCACGGCCGCTATCGAAGCGTTGCAGCCAGCGTCGGTCCTCGGTGTTGAAGAACAGCGGTTCCCACAACAGATCGGTGAGGGCGGCGGCGTCGCTCTCGACGATATTCTCGCCCGTGCTGCCAGACCACTGGGTGGCACCATTGACGGCACCGTTGACGATCAAGGTCGCCAGCCGGCGGTGGTCCGGAAAATCGACCACGGCGCCCTCGTCTTCCGCGGTCCAGCGCACCACCAGATGGGTGTCGCGCAGATTTTCTTCCAGCGGCACATCATCGGCAGCGCGCACGCTGGCCATCGGCAAAAACATCAAGGTGATGTCGGCGCGCTGCCAGTAGCGCGCCGCGGTGATGATTTTTTCTTCGGCGAGCGGGTCGCAGCCGCCGAGTAGATGGATGCCGCAATCGGCCGCGATCAGCACGCCGAAGTCATCCTGGCCGCCGCCAGCGCGCGACCGCCAAGCGCCCTGCAACGCCGCCGGGCAGTCCGCTACCGCCGCTTCTGGCAGGTGGCGCACAACGCTGGTCTGGCAGGCACCAAGCGCCAATGCACACAGGCTCAAAAGCAGCGGTCTGAGCTTCATGGTGTGGCCTCCCAAAGTGCCAGCAGTTGATCGGCTTCAACAAACGCCCCGGCACTGCAACGCAACTCGATGATCGTCCCGGATCGCGGCGCGCGCAGGGTGATTTCCATTTTCATGGCTTCCATGACAATGATTTCCTGTTGCTCATCGACGTTGTCACCGACCACCGCCTTGACCGCGATGATGCGGCCCGGCATCGGCGCCAACAGCCGATCGGACTGGTTGCTCGGCGCCGGTTCAAAGGCGAAGGCGGGCAGCGCGTGCAGACGATAACGGCGCTCACCGTAGGCCACCAGCCAGTCTGCACCCAAGCGCCGGCACCGCAGTCGTTCGGCGTGGAGCGCGGTTCGATAATGCAGCCAACCCGACGCCAACTGGGCCGCCAGTACCTGCGCCTGTTGGTCGCCCCATTGCAGGTGATAGGCCCCGCCATCGCCCTGCGCTGCGATCTCCAGTTTTTCGCCGTTGAACTGAAAGCAAACCAGCCGTTTGCCGGCGTGCCCCAGGCGCCAGGCGTCGGCACGAGCCCAAGGCGAGCTGGGGTCGGCGGATTGCGCAGCGGAGCGGGCGGCGGCGCTTTCTGCGGTCAACAAGGCGGCGACCGCGGCGGCGATCACCACGCCTGCGGGTAGCGTGGTGGCGGCACCGATGAATTGATCGAGGTGACGATCCAGATAGCTGGTGTCGATGGTCGCGGCAACCACTACCGGGTGCCGGATCAGGCGCTCCAGAAAATCGATATTGCTCTTTGGTCCGTGTACATCGACCTCGGCCAGCGCGTTGCGCAATCGCAGCAAGGCTTGCTCGCGGTCGGCGCCATGCACGATCAATTTGCCGATCATCGGGTCGTAGAAAATGCTCACTGGGTCGCCCTCGATCACCCCGGCATCCACCCGCAGCCACGGTTGCGCGGCCGGGAGGTTGAGCGTTTCGATGACGCCGGAACCCGGCAAAAATCCCTGGTCTGGATCTTCGGCGTACAAGCGCACTTCGATGGCGTGGCCGCGCGCCCGAACTTGCCCCTGCGCCAACGGCAGCGGCTCGCCCGCAGCGACCCGCAATTGCCATTCGACCAAATCCAGATCCAGCGTCATCTCGGTGACCGGGTGCTCAACCTGCAAGCGCGTGTTGATCTCCATGAAATAAAAATGCCCGGCTGGATCGACGATGAATTCCACGGTGCCGGCATTGACGTAATCGATCACTTGCGCGGCTCGGATCGCCGCCGCCCCCATCCGCGCGCGCAGCTCAGGGGTGAGAAACGGCGAGGGCGATTCTTCCAGCACTTTTTGATAGCGCCGTTGTGCCGAACACTCGCGCTCATTCAAATGAATGGTGTGGCCGTGCTGGTCGGCAAAAATCTGAAACTCGATATGGCGGGGCTGCTCCAGATAACGTTCGAGCAACACCCGATCACGGCCAAAGGCGTTGCTGGATTCGCGCTGACAGGCGGCGAGGTGACCGGCGAACTCGTGCGGGTGATGGACGATGCGCATGCCTTTGCCGCCGCCGCCATGCGCCGCTTTGATCAGCAGCGGATAGCCCAGCAAGTTGGCTTGGGCAAGCAGAAAATCGGCGTCTTGCTGGTCGCCGGTATAACCCGGCACCACCGGCACGCCCTCGGCTTGCATCAATTCCTTGGCACCAGCTTTGGAGCCCATCTTGCGCATCGCAGCGGCATTGGGCCCGATAAACACCAGGCCGGCGGCAGCCACGGCCTCGGCAAAGTCGGCGTTCTCCGACAGAAAACCGTAGCCGGGATGGATCGCTTCGGCGCCGCTGGCCAACGCCGCCGCGATGATCGCGTCGCCGCGCAAATACGACTCGGCCGGCAGCGGTCCACCGATGGCAATCGCCTGATCGGCCTGGAGCACATGTTGGGCGCGCGCATCGGCGGTGGAATACACCGCCACCGTCTGCACGCCGAGGCGGCGGCAGCTACGCGCAATCCGCAGCGCGATCTCGCCGCGATTGGCGATCAGAACCTTGTTGAACACGCGCCCATCCTGGCAAGGCCTTCGAGGCCGACAGGCAGCGATTGTAGGTCAAGCCCCGGAGTCGCTGCTGGCAAAGCCGGGGCGACGTTTTTCCAGAAACGCCCCGAGGCCTTCCTGACCTTCGGCGGAAACCCGCAGTTCGGCAATCAGCCGGGTGTGGTCGCGATCCAACAGCTCCTGATCGGCAAGGCTGCGCCCGGCCAAGCGCCAGGCCAGTTGCTTGGCGGCCTGCACCGCCTCGGGGCCATTGTCCAGGCAGCGCTTGACCACTTCCTGACAGCGCGCATCCAGGTCTTCCCCAGCGCCGACAAGTTGCTGGATCAGCCCCATGCGGAGCGCGCTTTCGGCATCGAAAACTTCACCGGTCTGAAAATAGCGGCGCGCATTACGCGCGCCGATGGCATCCACCACATACGGTGAAATGACCGCCGGCACCAGGCCGAGCCGGGTCTCGGTCAAACCAAAACGCGCGCTATCGATGGCAATGGCGATGTCGCAGCAGGCAATCAAGCCGACGCCGCCGCCAAACGCCGAACCCTGCACCTTGGCCAAGGTGGGTTTGGGACACCAGGCCAAGGTACGCATCAGGCCCGCCAGATTCTCGGCGTCGGCGCGATTCTCGGCCTCGCTGGCCGCGGCCATACGGCGCATCCAATTCAGATCGGCACCGGCTGAAAACGAACGGCCAACACCGGTCAACACAATCACCCGCACCGAAGGATCGCGGGCGAGGATATCGATACTCGCGGTCAGCAAACCGATCAGGCAATCGTCGAAAGCATTGTGCACGGCGGGTCGGTTCAACCAAATCGTGGCGACGCCTTGCTGAATCCGGGTGATGATGGGGGAGGTTTCCTGCATCGCTGGGCTTCGCTGTGAAAGGGTGACGGTAAATTTGCGGACGAAAAACCTGATCGGAAAAATCAACCACGCCGCTGCTGGATGGCAACGCCGCTGTATCGGTGCATCGGCGCGATCGCAGGCACCTGAGCATGCCAGCAACCGGTAGATTATTTAAGCACATCGACGTGACCACAGGGTGCCCAGCGCAGCGGTAGGTCGGCGCAAGCGCCGGCCGCTCTTGTGCGCATCCGTAGCGCTCGTCGCACTCGCGCATCCTGCGCATCGCAGGCGCGAAGCGCGCTTCAACAGCGGAGCTGGTCAGCCGACCATGTTCGGAGTTGGGCCATTGGTGAGCATTTCGGCTCCGGCGCTGCGCGCCTTGCGGCGCCAAGGATGACGGAGGTAGGCCGCGTCGGGAATCGGCGGCCGGCGAGCCCAAGGATGGGCGAGGTAGGCCGGTCGCCCCAACTAACCCCACCGCAACGCGAACCACCCAAACCGCACGCCGTCTTCGGCTTGGTTGGGCATCGCTGCACTCAGCCCAACCTATGGTCTTTGCAAGTTTGTTGGGTATCGCTGCGCTCACCCCAACCTATGGTCTGGACGTTCATTCCAGTCTGAGCCAAATAACCGATGTGTATCGACACGTTGACACATGTGCCTGAAGTGCCTAGGCTCGGGCGCACTTTGAGGAATCGGCGTGAACACCAAGACGGCGCTTTCGATCCAAAACTGGGGTAACAGTTTGGCCTTGCGCATACCGGCCAAACTGGCGCGGGTATCGCGGCTCAGTGTCGGTCAGCAGGTGTCGATCGAAGCCACTCTGGACCGGTTGATTGTCAGGACCGTGGGCAGTCCCAAACTCAATTTGGCGCAAAAGTTGAAGCAATTCGACCCCGTGTTGCATGCGGGCGAGTCAATGGCCTCGGCCGGCAGGCTCGGCAACGAGGCGATGTGATGGTGACGCGTTGGGTGCCTGACCGACGCGACATCATCTGGATCGACTGCAATCCACAGGCGGGTCGCCAGATGCGTGATCGGCATCCCTTGCTGGTGTTATCGCCGCGTGCCTTTAACGACCGTACCAGCATCGTCATCGGGCTGCCGATGACCACCGCCAGTAGCAATGAGCACAATCCGTTTGCGGTGCGCCATGTGGGCGCCAAAAATGTGGTCAGTTATGTGCTAACCCACCAACCCAAGTCGTTCGACTGGCGCGCCCGCGGTGCCAAACCGCACCCGTGGAAACAAGCGCCTGGTGAAGTGTTTGCGCTCGCCTGCGAAAGCTTGAATCAGATTGTCGAGATCGCAGTCTAGTGCGCAATCGCGGGCGCGATGAGTTGCGTCGCGATGGCGAAATCGACCGAGTCACGCTGACGCTTCGTGGAAAAAATATTGTCGAGTGAGGTGGAGTTGTTCGGCGGCGTGGTCGCAGCGATTGACG
>PEUI01000231.1 GCA_002785585.1 Lysobacterales bacterium CG02_land_8_20_14_3_00_62_12 | reverse complement strand
TTGGGGATGCCGTTGAAGTCGGCGAACAGGTCGGGCGTGAGCAGCCCGGCGTCGTGCTGGCTTTCCTTGGTCTGGCGCAGCAGGTCATCAATGAGCGCCTTGGGGTGGACCTTTTCCTGGATGTACAGCGGCGGGGCGTGGACCACCAGATCGCTCCAGTCCTGCTCGTCCTTGCCGCGCCAGACCAGTTGCGGGTCAAGATCGGTGTTGCGCGGGTAACGCAGCTTTTTGGGGCTTTCCTGCTCTTTCTGGACGAACGATTGCTGCTCGGCCGAAGGAATGTTCCGGCGCTTGGCCTCGTCGTGGGTGAGGGTCTCGACGGATTTTGGTGTGAGCGTTTTTTTTGCCATGTCGATCAGGAGTCCAGTGCGTCGGGGTTTTTTAAGGATTTTTTTGTTCGGAGGCAAGGCGGCGCTCGAGCTTTTTCACATCCTCCGCAGGGGGCAGGGTTTCGGGACGAATGCCGCGGTCGATCAAGGTTTGCCGGACGGCCTGGTTGTTGGTGATGTGTTCCCTGGAGATGGCGGATTCGCTTGTCATGCCGTGTTGCCTGGCGTTGAAGATGGTGATTTCGGTGGCGAAGTCCTTGGCCTTGAGGATAATGGTGGGGGCGTAATCGGCCAGGGGGCGGTTGTCCGGGACGTTCCAGTGGGCTTTCATGGCTTGGGTGGTTTTACCGAATAGCGCCTGGTCGCCCTTGCTGCGGATGAGGGCGAAATTCTGGTTGCCACCGGTCTGTTCAAAAATCACTGCGGAGAGTTCTTTCTCCGTGCTCGTGAGTTTCTTGCGGGCGAAGATACGCTCGGCTTCGAGCAGGCGCTGCTCAATCAGTTCGGCTTTGCGGGTCTGGATAGCGAAATAGGTCTGAGCAAAGGCGATTTCCTGCTTTTTGGGGTCACCGTTCTGAGCGATGAGGTAGCAGGCGTAGCGGGTAAGCATGATGTCGGGGACTTCTTTCTCTGCCCCCTTCGGCATGGCGATCGTTTTGCCGACTTCGGCAAAATGATCGGACACGGTATGTCCGGTGACCTCGCAGGCGGTCTTGGCCTTGGAGACGACGTTCAGGAAGTTGTCCCATTTCGTGTAGCCAAGCAGGTGCTGGAGGTCGCGGGCAAGCCAGAATTCGACGCCGCTCTCGGTTTGCTGGGCATACGCCTCGAACGTCGTGGTCAGGGCTTGAACCAGTTCAGTTTTCATGGGTGGGCAACCCTTTCGATCATTTTGTTGAATTCGCTTTCGATCCTGGCCCTGAAGTCGGACTCGATCTGATAGACATCGGTGAACTCGACGAAGGCCCAACGACCATAGCT
>PEUI01000079.1 GCA_002785585.1 Lysobacterales bacterium CG02_land_8_20_14_3_00_62_12 | reverse complement strand
GTTTTTTGCACTGTGATCGATTCTGCCCCACCCCGGCTCACTTCATCGTCGAAGAAACTTGATCGATGGCGTGCTGGCGACTAGCCTGCACAGTTTCCTGACCTAAAAAAATCTGCGAGGGCGTCGATGAAAATCCAACGTGCCATGTTGTTTACCGCCATGGGTCTGGCGCTGGTTGCCTGTCAATCGCAGACGACGCAGGCGCCGGTGCCGGCCAAAACACCCGCGGTGGCCAGCGCTGTGCCAGCCACTGCCGCCGATGCCGACGCCTTCGTCGCCGCGGTCAATGTCAAGGCCAAGGTCGATTATCCCGAGCAGACCGCAGCAGCTTGGCTCGCGGTCACCTACATCACGCCGGATTCGCAATTGATCGCGGCCAAAAGCAACCAACGCGCCCTGGCAGAGCTGAAGACCAATGTCGAAAAAGCCACCGCCTTCGACGGCGTGAGTTTGTCGGCGGATACGGCCCGAGCGCTGAAGCTGCTCAAGCTATCGACCGCGATGCCAGCGCCCAAGGATCCGCTCAAGCTGGCGCGGATGACCACGCTGGCGAGCAAGCTCGAAGGCGACTACGGCGCTGGCAAATATTGCCGCAACGGCGAGACCGGCGATCAGTGCCGCGATCTCGGCAAGCTGTCCGAGGTGCTGGCTAAACACCAGAGCTACGACGCGCAGCTCGACGCCTGGCAGGGCTGGCACAATCAGGCGCGCGGAATGCGCGGCGACTACCAGGAGTTTGCTGGCCTGATCAACGAGGGCGCCAAAGAAATTGGTTTTGCCGACGCAGGCGAGATGTGGCGCTCCGGCTACGACATGAGTCCGGCCGAGTTTGCGGTCGAAGCCGACCGGCTGTGGGCGCAGGTCAAGCCGCTCTACGACCAATTGCATTGCTACGTGCGCGGCCAGCTCAAGCACAAGTATGGCGAAAAGGGCGCCGTCGGAAAAATGATTCCGGCGCATTTGACCGGCAATATGTGGGCGCAGCAGTGGGGCAATATTTACGATCTCATCGAGCCTTACCCGGGTGTCTCCAGCCTCGATGTCAACAGCGCTTTGCAGCAGGGACGGGATCGGGACTACGCGGCACAACTGCAGGCTGCGGGCACCGTCGGCGAGGCCGAAAAGGTGGAGATCGGCCGTCGTGCCGATCTCGTCTATGCCAAGAAAATGGCGCACCGTGCCGAAGATTTCTACGTCTCGCTGGGCATGCCGAAGTTGCCCGGGTCGTTCTGGAACAACGCCCAGTTCATTCAACCGCGGGACCGCGATGTGGTCTGCCACGCCAGCGCCTGGGACATGAACTATGCCGGCGACGTGCGCATCAAAATGTGCATCGCGCCGACCGAAGTTGATCTGACGACGATCTATCACGAGCTCGGCCATGTCTATTACTACCTGGCCTACAACCGATTGCCGCCGTTGTTTCAGAGTGGTGCCCACGACGGTTTCCACGAGGCCATCGGCGACACCACGGTGTTGTCGCTGACGCCGAAATATCTGCACAGCGTGGGACTGATCGCTGCGCCCAAGCAGAACTATAAAGCGGTGATCAATGGCCAGATGAAACTGGCTTTGGACAAGGTCGCGTTTTTGCCGTTCGGCAAGATGATCGACCAATGGCGCTGGGGGGTATTCTCCGGGAGCATCCCTCCCGATCACTACAACCAGGCCTGGTGGGAACTGCGTGCCAAGTATCAGGGCGTGGCGCCAGCGCTAGCGCGCAGCGAGCAAGATTTCGACCCGGGTGCCAAGTATCACGTGCCCGCCAACACCCCCTACACACGCTATTTTCTGGCGGCGATCCTGCAATTTCAGTTCCAGAAAGCGCTGTGCCAGGCGGCTGGTCAAACCGGGGCGCTGCACGAGTGCTCGATCTATGGCAACCAGGAGGCCGGCCGGCGCTACTGGGCGATGTTGCAGAAGGGCGCCTCGCAGCCTTGGCAAACCACGCTCAAAGAACTGACCGGCAGCGAGCAAATGGACGCCAGTGCGATCCTCGATTATTTCTCGCCATTGCTGACCTGGCTGGAAGAGAAAAACCAAGGCCAGAGCTGCGGATTCGGCGGCTGAAGCAGCGGCACCATAGTGATGTTTGTGTAGGGTGGATAAGCGCAGCGCATCCACCTATCAGAAGACGGAAGACAGACGACCGAGGACAGAAGCAGGTGGATGCGCTGCGCTTATCCACCCTACCGCCTACTGCGGATTCAGCAGTTAACACAGTGGCAGCAAGCTGCCGCGCCTATTTCGTCGCGGGTGCGCGCTGATTGGTTCAATCGCGTAGCGGGCCCAACCAGCGCTCCCACAGCGGCACACTGACGATGGCGGCCAACGTCGCCGCGAGCAGGCCCCAAGGGATATTGGGTAAGTACTTCACCGGCACCAGCAGATAGCTAAACGGGTGCCACCAGGCCTCGGCTGAAAACACTACGACCAGGCCGCTGGCGGCCAGCACGGCGCCAATGCACAGCCACTGCAGATAGCGCAGCTCGCGCCGGTCGAGTTCGACTTGTCGGGCCAGCTGGGCGGCAAAATCGGTCGGCAACTGTTGGCTGAGGGCAGCACCGGCGGCGCGGATCACCTGTCGATAGGCTTCTACCCGGGCATCGGGATCGCGCGGGCCTGCGTTGATTTCGAGACGTTCGGCGCGCTGCTGCAGCAAGTCATCCGGATCGGCTGCTGGCGAGTTGAATTGGTGGGTGTTCATGCGACCACTCCCATGGCGGGTTCCAACAGACCGCGCAAGCGCTGGCGGGCGCGGAACAGACTGTTCTTGATGGTGCCTTCCGGTTGGCCGGTAATGCTGCTGATTTCGCTGATGCTTTTTTCTTCCAGATGATAAAGGCTGAGCAGCAAACCTTGCATCGGCGGTAGCCGTTCGATGGCCTGGCCGAGCAGGACTTGCAGCTCCTGTTCGATATGGGTGGATTCGACGTCGGCAGCGTCCATGACCTTGAGCAAGGGATCGTCCATCGCTTCGTCTGGGTCGCTTGGCATCACCGCCATCGGCAACCGTTTGCGTTGCTGGTGGCGCGCCGCCAAATGATAGGCGATGCGTGCGATCCAGCCCGAAAGCGGGCTATCACCACGGTATTGCGACAATTTGCGATAGACCAGCAAAAACGTCTCCTGGCACAAATCGCGGGCGTCCTCCGGGTGCTGCACCAATCGATACGCCACCGTCCACACCAGGCCCTGGTGCCGTTTCACCAAGCGCTCGAAAGCGCCACGGCGATGCGCGAGTACCTCGGCCACCAGTTGCCTGTCTTCGGTCATGGGCAGCATGATGCAGTGATTGCCGGAATGGTTGCAGTGGTCGCGTCGATCATATCCTCGGACCATCCAGACCGCAGTCCGGATCAGCGCCGATGCGGTCAATCCGCTGCAACCGAAGCCGCCCTGCCTGCGTCTTGATCCCCAGGCAGCCAACCGGCGCCTGACCGTACTTTGATCCCACCACCCAAAGGAAACCCAGCTATGGATATCGCCCTATTCATTCCGATTGCGTTTTTTGCAATGGTCGTCGCCATCATCAAAATCATTACCGACCATCGGTTGCGCCAGAAACTACTGGAAACGCACGCGTCCGATGAGTTGACCAAGTCGCTGCTGAGCGCCGATCATGTGTTCCGGATCAAGAATGAAAACCGCCATTCGCCGTTGAAGTGGGGCTTGGTGTTGACCCTGATGGGCGCCTCCTTTGGTCTGATGAATGTGTGGCGTCTTGGCCCGCAGGACCCGGCGACCTTCGGCCTGTTGTTTGCGGCGGCGGGCTTGGGCTTGCTGGTTTACTACGGACTGACGATGCGTGTCGGTAAAGACTAGACCGAAGCCGTAGGGTGGGTGCAACCCACCGCCGTTCAGCGTTTCAGAATGGTGGGTTGACCAGCTCCGCTGTTGAGAGCCGCTCACCCTGCGCTTAAACCAACAGTATTGAGGCCGACGACGCCCGGGTCGAAGCCCCAAGCATCGCCCGATAGGCGCCTATGACTTGTCTGGCGCGCGCTTGGAGTGGATGCGCTGCTGTACTTCGGTGCGATCACGCAGGCTGCGCCAGTCCGGGTCGGCGTGGAGTAGGTTGGCCGGCCGCAGACCCAGCGCGATGGCGCGATCCAGATTGGCCAAGGCCGGCGCCAGTACACCTGCACCCAGGTGCGTAACCAGGCTTGTGCCAGCCGCCCTTCGGCAAAATGGGTTTGGGTCTGGGCGAAAGCGGCGGCGTCGCCGAGATGCGGGACGCGCCGTTGCCGACCGAACTCGCGGTGGCCGATTCGCGCGGTTGTTTTGCCAGCCGTTGGCCCTCGCCGCTGCAGCCGCTGGTGCTCAGTGATGGCAGCGGCGAATTGTTGCGACTGCCGTTGCCGGTGGCGGTGGCGGTGATTCACCATCATCAGTGGTGGAACCGCGCCTTCGGCAATCCACTCGGGTATCTGCCAGCAGGCACCGCCATCGAGCGCATCCAGATCGATTTGCCGCCGCTGCGCTTGCTGTCGATCGGGCCTTATTGGCTGCGCGGCTGGATGGCGCCGTTTCTGCTGGTGATGACTGCGTTATCGTTGTGGCTGCGCTGGCGCTGGAATCTGGTGTAGATCGTCGGCTGGGTCCATTCCATCTTTTGGAGGCATTGCCATGGCGATCGATATTGCGGTTCACGACTGGCCGCTGCCCTACGTGCAACAGCTCGAAGTGCGCAGCGTCGATGACATCGATCTGGTGGTCATCCATTGCACCGAACTGCCGGATCTGAAAATGGCGCGGGTCTACGGCGAACGCGTGCTGTATGTGGACAGCGGCACCGGCAACAGTGGCCATTACTACATTGATCGCGATGGCCGCATCGTGCGTTTTGTGCCGGAGGATCGGGTCGCCCATCACACCCGTGGCCACAACGACCATGCCATTGGTATCGAACTGGTCAACACCGGCCGCTATCCGGATTGGCTGGACTCCCGTCACCAGACCATGGTCGAGCCTTACACCGAGCTGCAACTGCTGGCGTTGACCGGGTTGCTGGAACGCTTGCAGCGAAAACTCCCCAAGCTCAAGCGGATTGCCGGACACGAGGATTTGGATCGCAGTGAAGTGGCCGCGAGCGACGCCCCAGAGCAGTGGGTGCGGCGCAAGCGCGACCCCGGTCCCTGGTTTCCCTGGGACCGCTTCAGTACGCTCGGTTTGCAGCGATGGTTCGGGCGCTGAGGGCAAGTCCCTAGTTTCGATGTGGCCGGGCAGGCGTCATACTTTGCCGCCTTGCCTCACCGAGCGAATGCCGATGCCGCCTTCCGTGGTCAGCGAATTGATCGACTTGCTGCAACTCGAACGTCTGGAAGACGATTTGTATCGTGGCCAGAGCCGCGACATTGGCACCAAATATGTGTTCGGTGGCCAGGTGCTGGGGCAGGCGTTGTCGGCAGCACAGCGCACGGTGGCGGGGCGCACGGTCCATTCACTGCACGCCTATTTTTTGCGTGCCGGCGATATCGCGGCGCCGATCATTTATCACGTTGAGCGTTCGCGTGATGGCAAGAGTTTTTCGACACGGCGGGTGACCGCGATCCAGCATGGCCAGCAGATTTTCGGACTGGCCGCCTCGTTTCAAATTGACGAGACCGGCGTTGAACACCAGATCGCGATGCCGGTGGTGCCGCGACCGGACGAGCTTGAACCGGCGCCCGAGATCGATCCGGCGACGCTCAGCCACATGCCGGCCAAATTGCAGCGCTGGATGGCCAGCAAGGGACCGTTCGAGTTTCGCCATGTGTATCCGCGCGATGAGCTCAAACCGCCGAAACGGCCGCCGTATCAGCATGTCTGGATGCGACTGACCGAACGCATCGGCGACTCCCCCGAGTTGCATCGGGCGATGCTCGCCTATGCGTCAGATTTTCATCTGATCGGCACCGCCACCCTGCCGCACGGCATTTCGTATTTGCAGCCCAATGTGATGATGGCCAGTCTCGATCATGCGCTCTGGTTTCATCGGCCGTTTCGCGCCGACGAATGGTTGCTGTATTCGTGCGATAGCCCGAGCGCGCAAGGCGCGCGGGGTTTGGCGCGCGGCATGTTTTATACCGAATCCGGCAAATTGGTGGCATCGACCGCGCAGGAAGGCTTGATCCGTATCAGCACCGGGGAGCTGGTCTGATGCGCCAGGTATTTTCTTCGCCCAGGCTCGACAGCATCGATCAGCTCGAAGCGCTGCTCAACGCCGAAGGCATCCAGACCCACGTCAGCAACCGCGACATTTTGGGCCGCGACCGGTTGCGCCGATTCAGCTACGCCAAACCGGCGGCCGAAAGCAGTTGGCCGGCGTTGTGGATTGTCCACGCCGAAGACCTGCCGCGGGCCCGCGAAATGTTGCGCGCGGCCGGATTGATGAACAGTACCCGCCCCGATGTCGCCAGCCAATATCAGTTGTTGCCGCGCCCGGCAGCGGCCGCGCCCAGCCTGGCCGGCAGCCTGCGTCGCGCCTTGTTGGTGGCGGTGTTGATCGCGACCACCTATTTCTTGTTTGCGATGCCGCGCTTGCCGCAGCGGGAACCGCCACCGCAGGCGGCGCCGACGCCATCGACGGCGGGCACCGCAACCACGCCACCGCGGCCGGAAACCGTGATCGTGATCGATACCGAAAATGTGCCCGAAGCAAAACACCAGTAGTGTTGGCGGATGCGCGGTACTTATCCACCCTGCGTAGAGCCGTAGGTCGGATCAAGCGCCGCAGGCGCGAAGCGCTCTTCAACAGCGGAGCTGGTCATCCGACAAAGGCTGGAAGATTGTCGCGGTGTTGGGATTGTCGGCTCCGCCGCTGCGCGGCTTGAGCCGACCTACAACTGGTGCGACATTTCTTTGGAGTGCGGTGGCTTGCCACCGCTTTGCTTTGGGTGGTGTTGGTGGATGCGCTGCGCTTATCCACATTGCATTGAGGATCGAATTGCCATGAAAAAACTTTCCGTGCTGTTTTGCCTGGGCTTGCTGCTCGGTTGCCAACACCAGCCAACTCGAACCGCGACGACCGCGATCATCGCGGCGCCTCCGGTTGCCGAGTCGCTCCCGCCAAGTGCAGCGATTTTCGATCTGCCGCACGCCGAGCGGCGCTTGACCAATGGACTTTATGTGCTGGTCGTCCAAGCGCCCACACCGGGCCTGGTGTCTTTGCAGATTCCGGTGCAAACCGGGTCGCGCAACGAACTGGAAGCGGGCAAGTCCGGCTTCGCCCATTTCTTTGAGCACATGATGTTTCGCGGCACGCCGCGCTATCCGGCCGAGGTCTACGGAGCCTTGATCAAAGACATCGGCGGCGATCAAAACGCTTACACCAGCGATGACTACACCAACTATTACCTGAACTTCACCAGCGCCGATCTGGCCCAGGTGCTGGCGCTGGAAGCGGATCGTTTTCAGCATCTCGACTTCAGCGAAGAGCAGTTCCGCACCGAGGCCCAGGCGGTCAAGGGCGAATACTTGAAGAACAGCGCCAATCCGATCCAGAAGGCGTTCGAGCGGTTGCGCGCGATCAGTTTTGAGCAGCACCCGTACCGCCACACGACCATGGGCTTTCTCGAAGACATCGACAACATGCCCAACCAGATGCCCTACGCGCACGAGTTTTTTTCGCGTTGGTATCGACCCGAGTACACCAGCGTGGTGGTGGTGGGCGACATCGATCTGCAAGCGACGCTGGATCTGGTCGAGCAACACTGGGGCGGTTGGCCGGCCGGCAACTATCACGCCGAGATTCCGCCAGAGCCGGAGAGCATCGCGGCGCGTTACGAACATGTGCGTTGGGCGACACCGACCAGCCCGTGGCTGGTGCATGCGTTTCGTGCGCCGGCGCTGACTACCCAAGGACCCGAGAGTGCGGCTTTGGCGCTGGTCGCCGAGTTGGTTTTCGGTGAATCCTCGGCGCTCTATCAGCGCTTGCTGGTGACCGAGCAGAGTGTCCAGCGCTTGCTGGTGCAGAGCGCCGATCGGCGTGACCCGGGCTTGTTTGTGATCGCCGCGCAACTCAGCGACGCCGAGCACGCCGGCCAGGTCACCGCCGCAATCGACCAGACGCTGGTCGACCTGCGTCGACAAACGCTGGACCCGGCCCGCGTGCAGGCCGCCAAGTCACACCTGAAATATCAGTTTGCCAGTGCCATGAACAGCGCCGATGGCATCGGTGCGGTGCTGGCGCAATGGCTGCCGTTCGAGCGCGATCTGGCGACCTTGAATCGCTATTACCAACGCCTGGACGCGGTCAGCGCCGAGACCATTCGCGCCGTCGCCAACCAGGTCTTTCAAGACCGCAACCGGCGCACGATCTCGCTGGCCAATGGCGATGCTTTGCCCGGTGCCGAAACGCAGCAATCACTCGATGCACTGAGCAGCGCGGCGCTGAGTGTCACGCCGGTCGCGGCGGCGGTCACGGCGGCGGTTACGGCGGTGTACGCCGATTTTGCCAGCGCTTATCCGCGCCATGTGGAAGACTTGTACTTCCCGATTTTCGAGCAACCTTCGGATTCGCCGCTGGTCGATGTGGCGCTGGTCTTTCGCAGCGGCGCCAGCGATGATCCGCCGGGCAAAAAAGGCTTGGCGACGCTGACCGCGCGCTTGCTCACCGACAGCGCCACGGCGCGACGGTCATTGGCCGAGATCAAGCAGCGCATGTATCCACTGGCAGCGGCGTTCAGTGCGCAGGTGGACAAACAGCTCACCCGCTTTTCCGGCCAGGTGCACCGTGACCATCTCGCCGCCTGGTATCCGTTGATCCGTGAAATGCTGTTGGAGCCGGGGTTCGATCCGGCCGATTTCGCCCGCGTCAAGGCGCAGTTGCTGACCGATCTGCGGGTGAATCTGCGTGGCAACAACGATGAGGAACTGGCCAAAGAACAACTTTACGAAGACATCTACGGTAGCGCGCATGCTTACGGCACGCTCAATCTGGGCCATGGTCGCGATTTGGAGCGCATCACCTTGGCCGATGTCAAACAGTTCTATCAGGACTATTACGCCTCGGACCGGCTGGCGATCGGCCTGGCTGGTGACCGCCACAACAACATTTCGGATCGCCTGACCGAAGACTTGCTGGGGTTGCCGGCGCCGCGCGTGCCGGCCGCCGCTTTGCCACCGGTGCCGACCTTGCAGGGATCGAGCGCGACCATCATCGCCAAAGACAGTGCGGCGGTGGCGGTGTCGTTCGGCTGGCCGATCGCGGTGCATCGCGGTGATCCGGATTGGCTGGCGCTGTGGCTGGTGCGGTCGTGGCTCGGTGAGCACCGCAATTCCAGCGCCCAGTTGTACAACCGCATTCGCGAACTGCGCGGCCTGAACTATGGCGACTATGCCTACATCGAATATTTCCCCAACGGCATGTTTTTGATGCAGCCTGAACCCAATATGCCGCGCAGCAACGATCTGTTCCAGGTCTGGTTGCGGCCACTGCGCAACAACAACGACGCGCTGTTTGCGACCCGTGTGGCGAGTTACGAATTGCAGCAGCTCTACCAGCACGGGATGACCGCCGACGCCTTCGAATCGACCCGACGCTTCCTCGGCAAGAACGTGCTCACCCAGGTCGCCAGTCAGACTAGACGCCTGGGGTATTTCATCGATTCGCAGTTTTTTGGCATCGAAGCGTTTCCGCAATACGTCAGCAAAGGCCTGGCCGAACTCGATCTCGATCAAGTCAACGCGGCGATCCGCAAGTACCTGAACCCGGCTAATGCGCACTTCGTTTTTGTCAGCAAGGATGCCAAAGACCTGGCGGCGGCACTGGCCAGTGATCGCGCCTCGCCGATTCAATACAACACCAGCAAGCCGGCCGATTTGCGCCAGGAAGATCGTCGCATCGAGTCGCTGCGACTGGCTATCCCGCGCGCCCGCATCCACATTGTGCCGGTGGCCGAGGTGTTCGAGTAGCTTATGTCTGCCCAGACCAACCATCGGCGGCGGGTGCGGTCTGATGGTCGCGGCGCGCCATGAAACGTGAAACCGTGCGTCTGTTCAGCACCGTCGAACATGCTTGCGGTTACTACCCGGACCGGCTGGCGAAAAATTGTGTGCTCGATCCGCAGGCGCCGCAACTGGGCAGGTTGTATGCCTCGGCGCTGGCGCAAGGGTTTCGGCGTTCCGGCGACCACGTTTATCGGCCCAACTGCAACCACTGCCAGGCCTGCGTGCCAACGCGCTTGCCGGTGGCGCAATTTCAGCCCAGCCGCAGTCAGCGTCGATGCTGGCAGCGCAATACCGATCTCGGCTTGCGGGTGGAAGCGCCAGGCTATAGCGACGAGGCGTTTGCGTTGTATCAGCGCTATTTGCAACAGCGTCATCCGGGTGGCGGCATGGACCAGCCGACCCCGGAGGATTTTGTCCACAGCTTGTATACCGAGTGGAGTGGCACGGCGTTTTTGACGCTGCGGTTGGGTGATCGGCTAGTCGCGATTGCGGTTACCGATGTCACCCCGGTGGGCTTGTCGGCGGTCTATACCTTTTTTGATCCGGCGCAGTCAGCGCGTGGCCTGGGTGTCTACGCCATCCTGGCGCAGATCGAATGGACCAAGCGCCTGGCGCTGCCGCATCTGTATCTGGGCTACTGGATCGATGGCCATCCGAAGATGCATTACAAGAACCACTATCGGCCGATTGAGTGTTGGCGCGAGGGACGCTGGCAGCAACTCGCGGTCTGAAAACTCAGCGCTGTCGGTTCGCCCAATCCGGGCATTTTTGTAGGGTGGATAAGCGCAGCGCATCCACCTCGCGCTAATACGACGGTTGGTGGATGCGCGGTACTTATCCACCTTTGGAGTGCGGCGGCTTGCCGCCGCTTTGCTCGGTGCGGTGTGGATGGATGCGCGGTACCTATCCACCCTACAATGCCGCAGTTTTTCAAGGCTCACGCCATGGCACCCCAGTCCACCATCGTCAAAGTAGAGCTGCAGATCAGCGACATGGACCGGCATTATTACGCGGTCCACAACCTCACTTTGGCGCAGCATCCCTCGGAGACCGACAAGCGCTTGATGGTGCGCTTGCTGGCGTTCGCGTTGTTCGCCGAGGAACGGCTGGCGTTTGGCCGGGGCATCAGCACCGAGGGCGAACCGGATTTGTGGCGACGCGATTACACCGGCCAGATCGAGCAGTGGATCGATCTCGGCCAGCCCGACGAATCGCGCATCAAGAAAGCCTGCGCGCGTGCCCAGCAAGTGATCGTGATCAGCTATGGCGGCAGCGCCGCCGAAATCTGGTGGAACAAGATCGCGGCGTCACTGGTGCGCTTGAAGAACCTGACGGTGATCGATATCCCGGCGGTCAGTGTCGACCAGTTGGCCGCGTTGATCCAACGCGGCATGCGGCTGAACTGCCTGCTGCAGGATGGTGAGGTGCAGTTGATGAGCGATACCAGCAATGTGCAGCTGCGGGTGAATCCGCGCATGAAATCGGCCACGGCTTGAAACGCTGATCGGCATGGCCGAGACCTTCGACGTCATCGTGATCGGCGGCGGTGCCGCCGGCCTGATGTGTGCGCTCACCGCCGGCCAGCGCGGTCGGCGCGTGCTGCTATTGGAAGGTTCCGGCCGGGTGGGCAAAAAGATTCTGATGTCCGGCGGCGGCCGCTGTAATTTCACCAACACCGGCACTACGCCCGCCAATTACTTGTCGGCCAACCCGCATTTCTGCAAGTCGGCACTGGCGCGCTATTCGCCCGGCCACTTCATCGCGATGGTCGAGGCGCAGGCGATTGCCTACCACGAGAAAGAACTCGGCCAATTGTTCTGCAACGAGTCCGCGTTGGAGATCGTGCAGATGCTGCTCGCGGAATGTAGTGACGCGGGCGTGCGCGTGGTCACCGGTTGTCAGATCACTGCCGTGCAGCAGGAAGCAGGCGGCGACCGCCGCTTTGCGCTGCACAGTAACCGTGGCAGCTTTGCCGCCGACGCGTTGGTGGTGGCCTGCGGCGGCCTGTCGATTCCGCGCATGGGGGCGAGCGGTTTCGGTTATGAGTTGGCGCGCCAGTTCGGCCATAGCGTATTGCCGACCCGTGCGGGTCTGGTGCCGCTGGTCATGACTGGCAAACCGCTGGCGCAACTGGCCGATCTCAGCGGCGTGTCCGTGCCGGTAACCGCGACTTGCAAGGGCATGAGTTTCAGCCATTCCTTGCTGATCACCCATCGCGGTGTCAGTGGTCCGGCGATCCTGCAAATTTCTTCGTATTGGCGCCCCGGTGACGCGCTGCAACTCAATTGGCTGCCGACGCTGGATGCGCTGGATCGATTGCAACAACTGCAGCGTGAGCGCCCCGCTGCCGAACTGAAAACGGTTTTGGCCGAGCTGCTGCCCAAGCGTTTGGTGCAACGGCTGTGTGAAACCGGCATGCCCAATTTGCCCATGCGGCAATTCAATCTGCCGCAACTGCGCGAGCTTGCCCAGTATTTGCAACAGTGGCCGCTGGTAGTCAGTGGCAGCGAAGGCTATCGCACCGCAGAGGTCACCCTCGGCGGCGTCGATACCCGGGAACTATCGTCCACCACCATGCAATCCAAACGTGTGCCTGGCTTGTATTTCATCGGCGAAGTGCTCGACGTCACCGGCTGGCTCGGCGGCTACAACTTTCAATGGGCCTGGGCCTCCGGACACGCGGCGGGCGTTGCGGTGTAGCTACGGCACCACGGGTTTTGGTGTCGCTGGGCCAATCACCTTTTACGCAAACGCGGGGCGTTGATTGGCGCAAGGCAGGGCCAGGCTAACGCGCGGTAAGCGTCCGGCCCAGACCATCTACCCGGCAGCCGAGGACGGTGTTGAAGTGGCTGCGGTTTTGGTGGGCGGGGTCCAGTGATGCGGGAGCAGGGAGTTGAGGTTTTTGTCGAGCGCGATAGGTTGGGGTGAGCGCAGCGATGCCCAACATCTGGCACGCGGCACGACTGCTGACGATTACCACCTCCGCCTCACGAGCCACCGATGATGCCAGGTGATCACTCCCCCCGAGCCAATGTCCCTTGAGACAACTACCGATTCTGAATGACTGAAGGTAGTTTCAGATCATGATCGGTGTTCGCTGCCACGATTGATTCGTCCAAACAACTTGTCGGAGCGACGCGCAGGTCGCGGCGATGTTCGCGGCGATGTTCGCGGCGATACTCGCGGCGATACTCGTGGCGATGCGCTGGTTGGGGGTTGGGCGCGTTCAGTTTGCCAGGCGGCGGATGCGGGCGCCCAAGCCACTGAGTTTTTCTTCGATGCATTCGTAGCCGCGGTCGATGTGATAAACGCGATCGACCGAGGTATCGCCTTTGGCGACCAAGCCTGCCAGTACCAAACAGGCGGAGGCGCGCAGATCGGTGGCCATGATCGGAGCGCCGGTCATTTCGGTGACGCCGTGGATGATCGCGCGGGCGCCATCGACGCGAATGTCGGCGCCCAGTCGCTGCAACTCCTGGATATGCATGAAGCGGTTTTCGAAGACGTTTTCGGTGATCACGCCGACGCCTTCGGCAACACAGTTCAATGCCGCAAACTGCGCCTGCATGTCGGTCGGGAAAGCCGGGTAGGGCGCGGTGTCGATGTTCACTGCCCGTGGGCGGCGGCCTTTCATGTCGATCTCGATGAAGTCGGCGCCGGTGTTGATTTCGGCGCCACATTCTTCCAGTTTTTGCAGTACCGCTTGCATGTTGTCGGAGCGCGTGCGCTTGGCCAACACCCGGCCCGAGGTGATGGCGCCGGCGACCAGGAAGGTGCCGGTTTCGATGCGGTCGGGCTGCACTTCGTAATGGGCGCCGTGCAATCGTTCGACGCCATCGATGACCAGGGTGCTGGTGCCGATGCCGGAAATCTGCGCGCCCATGGCCAGCAGGCAGCGCGCCAGATCGACGACTTCGGGTTCTTGCGCGGCGTTCTCGATCACCGTGGTGCCGCGCGCCAGCGTAGCCGCCATCAGGATATTTTCGGTGCCGGTAACGGTGACCATGTCCATCACGATATGCGCGCCTTTGAGGCGGTCGGCGCGGGCCCGGATGTAGCCATTTTCCACGCTGACCTTGGCGCCGAGGGCCTGCAAGCCACGGATATGTTGATCGACCGGGCGCGAGCCAATGGCACAACCGCCGGGCAAGGAGACGTCCGCGCTGCCATATTTGGCGACCAGTGGTCCGAGCACGAGGATCGAGGCGCGCATGGTTTTGACCAGGTCATAAGGCGCCACCCAATGGCGGGCCTGGCGTGAATCGACATGGATTTTCATGCGCTCGTCCAGCACCAATTGCACGCCCATCTGGCCGAGCAGTTCCATCGTGGTGGTGACGTCGTGCAGGTGCGGCACGTTGCCGATGGACATCGGTTCATCGGCCAACAGGGTGGCGGCGAGAATCGGCAATACCGCATTCTTGGCGCCGGAAATCCACACTTCACCGTTCAGCGGCACGCCGCCGGAAATCACAATCTTGGCCATGGCACAAATCCTGTCGGTTGGGTCGTTGGGCGCGACCGGTGGTTAGGCGTCGGCATCTCCGCGCTCATGCGACTGGCGCCCAGTCCAATACCCAGGTTCTCGGCGTTGGGGCGCGATGGCAAGTACCGTGACCAACGCGTCGGCGAGGTCGTAGTGAACTGTGTACTTGAAACGCTTCTTGAGAATTCGGTAGTGGATGCCGTCTTCGCCCTTGGGCCAGGCGTCCGCAGCGGTTTGCAGCCCATCGATCATCTCCAACACTTCCGTGCGGAAGGCATTAGCGAAGATCGGGCTGCGCTCAAAGTACCAGAGGAACGCCTCGCGAAACTCTGCCTCCGCCTCTGGCAGAATCTCGATCGTGAACCGAGTCACCAGCCAGTCATCCGGGAGCGTGCCTCAGCCCAGGGAACCGCCTGCACGGCACCCGACCGAAGTCGCTCTCGGCGCTGCGACAGCTCGGTCTGCCAAGCAGCGGAAATGCCTCGGTCATCGCTGCCCTCCAAGCTGTCGATCAGCGCCATCGCAACCGCAGAGCGCTCCTCCGGCAACAAGTCGAGGGCTTCGTCGATGAGGAGGTCGGCACGAGCATTCATGGGAAAAAGTTTATCACTCCTGCCAGCGCCGCAGACGATCCACCGCACACAGACGCCCAACCACTTGCTCAACCGCACCCGCTACAGCGCTTGCCGTAACCGGTAGGTTAGCTCGAACGTTAGGCGCTGGCGGCTTCCGACGGGGTGAGCGTTTGCAACGACAGTGCGTGAATTTCGCCGCCCAGCGCGTCGCCCAGGGTGGCGTAAACCATCCGGTGCCGCGCCAGCGGCAGCTTGCCGGCGAAGTCGGCATAGACCACACGCGCTTGAAAATGCACACCATCATCGCCACCAACCTGCGCACTGGCACCGACCAGACCGGCCTCAATCAGAGCACGAATGTGTTCACTATCCATGGGTTTGTGGGGTCCGTTGGCGGGCGGTTTCGGGGCGGCTGCGGTGGAAATTCGAGACCCGGTCATGGGTTCGTGGCTAAAATGCCCGCGCGGTCGATCGGGCCGCGCAGTTTAGCTCATATCCGCACGCGCTCGGCAGCGGCGTGCCCCGGTCTTTAAGCCTTGCCAAGGAACCGCACCCAAATCGCATGAACGCATTGCTGCAGTCCGCACCCGTAAAACTCAACGTGCCGGTTCTGGACGCGCACGCGCTGGCGGCGACGGCGCGCCAGGTGATCGCCGTCGAGGCGTCGGCGATCAGCCGCTTGGCCGAACAGATCGACGAAAACTTTATTCGCGCTTGCGCCTTGATGCTTGCCTGTCGCGGCCGCGTGGTCGTCTCGGGCATGGGCAAATCCGGTCATATCGGCAACAAGATTGCGGCCACGCTGGCGTCGACCGGCACGCCGGCGTTTTTTGTCCATCCCGGCGAAGCCAGCCACGGCGATCTCGGCATGATCACCGACAAAGATGTCGTGTTGGCGCTCAGTTATTCCGGCGAAACCGACGAGTTGCTGACCATCCTGCCGTTGATTCGTCGGCGCGGCGTGCCGTTGATCGGCATGTCCGGCAACTGCCAGTCCTCGTTGGCGCGGCTGGCCGACGCGCATCTGGATGTCAGCGTCGCCGCCGAGGCTTGTCCACACAATCTGGCGCCGACCTCCAGCACCACTGCCGCGCTGGTGATGGGCGACGCGCTCGCCATCGCCCTGCTCGAAGCACGCGGTTTTACCGCCGATGATTTCGCGCGATCGCATCCGGCCGGCGCGCTCGGACGACGCTTGTTGTTGCGGATCGCCGACATCATGCATACCGGCGCGCAAGTACCGGTGGTGCTGCAATCGGCAAGCCTGTCCACGGCCTTGGTCGAGATGACCCGCAAAGGCCTTGGTCTGACCGCTGTGGTCGATGCCGAACAGCATCTGCTGGGGGTGTTTACCGATGGTGATTTGCGCCGCACGCTGGATGATGCGCAAATCGATCTGCGCGCTACCACGGTCGAAAAATTGATGACGCTGCAGCCGAAAACCGTGTTGCCGGATCGGCTGGCGGTCGAAGCCGCGCGCCTCATGGAAGATTACAAAGTCCACGCTCTGCTGGTGGTCGATGCCGATGGCACCTTGGTCGGCGCGCTCAACATTCACGATCTGCTGCGGGCACGGGTGGTTTGACCCGGTGGCTTGGCGCCACTCCTGCGGTCGCAATTTTCTTTACTTGCCCGCAGTGCGGGCGCTTCGGAACTGGGCGCAACGATGGCAATGACCGAAAGCCCGCTGGCGGCCGATCCGACCGCGCTTCCCGCCGCGATTGGCGAGCGTGCTGCGCGGGTGCGCCTGGCCTGCTTCGATGTCGATGGCGTGCTGACCAACGGCCAACTTTGGTTTGCCGAAGACGGTCGCGAGCTGAAAGCGTTCCATGTTCATGATGGCCTTGGCCTGAAACGACTGGTGGCGCACGGTATTGCCGTCGCCTGGATCAGTGCCCGCAGCAGTCCACTGGTGGCGGCGCGGGCGCGGGAACTGGGCATTGTTCATGTCTTTCAGGCCGCCGCCGACAAACTGGCGGTGTTTGATCGCCTGTTGACTACGCTGGCGCTGTCGCCAGCGCAGGCGGCCTATGTTGGCGATGACCTGCCGGATCTACCGGTGCTGCAGCGTGCCGGTCTGGCGATCGCCGTGGCCAATGCGCAATCGCCGGTCAAACAGGCGGCGCATTGGGTCAGCCGATTGTCCGGGGGCAGTGGTGCCGTGCGCGAAATTTGCGAGTGGATTTTGGCTGCACAAGGGGCTGACGTCGGCGCCGATGCCGAGCGAGTGGCCCGATGAACCTGCGCCAGTTTTTGTTCTTGTTGGTGTTGTCGCTGGCGGTTGGCTACACCGGCTGGTTGCTGTATGCCAGTCGTGAACCGGAGCCGCTGCCACAGTTTGTCGGCCCGCCCCGCGCCGATTACGCGCTCGCCGATTTTGAACTCAACTCATTCGATGCGCTGGGCAAGCTGGGGTTTCGCCTGAAGGCGCCGCGTTTGATCCACGACGATCAGCGCCAGAGCTACGACGTCGATCAGCCGACGTTTCGTTTTTACGACAGCAAGGCGGGATCGTGGCGTGCCGATTCCGATCGCGCGGTCGTCGATATTCCTACCCGGCGGGTGGCGCTGCGTGGTGGCGTCGAAGTGACGCCCGAAGCCGGTGCGGATGCCGACCCCTGGATTTTGACCACCGAGGCGCTGGACGCCGATCCGGCGACCAAGATCGTCACCAGCGCGCTGGCGGTGACCTTGTCGCGGCCCGGCTCTATACTCAAAGGCATTGGCCTGCACGCCAATCTCGACCTGAATCAATTTGCACTCGCCGCCCAGGTGCGCGGTAACTTTGAAGGCCCTCATGATTAAGCGCAGCGTTTTCACTCTTGGTTTACTGCTGGTTGCGACTGGCGCACTGGCATTGAAAAGTGATCGTGACCAGGAAATTCTGGTGGCAGCGGATCGCAGTTCCGGCACGCTGGACAGTACCGAGCTGTTCGGTAATGTGCAGATCGATCAGGGCACACTGAAGATTCGCGCCGAGCACGCCAAGGTCGATCAGGCCGATGGCGAGACCGAGCGGGTGGTGTTTAATGGCAGTCCGGCCACCCTGCAACAGGCGATGGACGAAGACAAGGGACTGCTCAGTGGCGAAGCCAAGAAAATCGACTACCTGGTCAAGGACAAAAAAGTCATCCTGACCGGTGGCGTGGTCATCAATCGGCCGCGTGGCACGATCAAAGGCGAGCGCATTGTGTACTTTCTGGATACCGGCTTTGTCGATGCTGGCGTGCCCGGTGGTCGGGTACATATGACCATCAAGCCGAAGCCAAAAACCGCTACCGCAGCGCCGACCACCCCGCCGACGCCGGATCCGCATTGATGCTCAGCGCCCGGAATCTGAAAAAGCGCTATCAACAGCGCGATGTGGTCAAGTCGTTTTCGCTGGATCTCAATCCCGGCGAATGTGTCGGCCTGCTCGGGCCCAACGGCGCCGGCAAGACGACGTGTTTTTATATGGTGGTGGGGCTGATCGCGAGCGACGCCGGTCGCATCCTGTTGGGTGAACGCGATATCACCCACTTGCCGATGCACGCACGCGCCCGCCTGGGTCTGGGCTATCTGCCGCAAGAACCCTCGGTGTTCCGTCACCTGTCGGTCGAAGACAATCTATTTGCCGTGCTGGAACTGCGCCCCGGACTGGGCCGCAAACAGCGCAAACTCGAGTGCCAGCAGTTGTTGCACGATTTGCAGATCGAGCACATCGCCAAGCAAAAAGGACAGAGCCTGTCCGGTGGCGAGCGGCGGCGGGTCGAAATCGCGCGGGCACTGGCCGCCAAACCCAGTTTCATGTTGCTCGACGAACCATTTGCCGGGGTCGATCCGATTTCGGTGAACGAAATCCAGCGCATCGTCGTGCACCTCAAGGACCGCGGTATCGGCGTGCTGATCACCGACCACAACGTGCGCGAGACGCTCGGCATTTGCGACCGCGCTTACATTCTGAGCGCGGGCGAAGTGCTGGCCGAGGGTACCCCAGCGGCGGTGCTGGATAACAAGCAAGTTCGTGATGTCTATCTGGGCAAAGATTTCAAGATGGCGTGAAGCCGGTGCGTCGGTCGTGCGGTCCGGCTGACGCCAGGCCTTGCCCGCGATTGGACGTGGCTGCCGAGGCAGCGGATTGGCGTTGCGGAATGAGGCCGCCTTATGCAGATCAGCCAACGGGTTTGTCAGCCATTCGATGCGACCCCGGAGCTGGTATTCGGTTTGTTGCTCGATGGCGCACGCTTTGCGCCGTGCTTTCGTGGCTGCGGGCCGATTCCGGGAATCCGCCGCATCGAGCTGCTGGGACCAGTGCAGGTGGGTAGTGTTCGGCGCATCGAAAACACCGACGGCAGCGTGCTTGGCGAACGCCTGGAGGTCATTGAATGCCCGCAGCACCACGCCTACACGCTGAGCGGATTTCGCCCGCCGTTTTCCTGGTTGGTGCACAGCGGCGCAGCCGACTGGCGCCTGCGCCAGCTCGCTGCCGGTACCGAGGTGTGCTGGTGTTATCGGTTTACCCTCACCAGCGTTTTTGCCTACCCACTGGGTTGGCCGCTGCTGAAAATCTTTATGCGCTGTGCGATGACGCGCTGCCTGCGCGCGATGGCGCGCGAACTGTCCGCACGCCCACCCACCGCCAACGAGGTTTGAATGGAACGCTGGATCTTGCTGCTGATGGCGCCCGTATTTGTCGTCCTGATCCTCGCCGAGGCCTGGTACTGGCGGGGTCGGCGGGCGGTTTACAGCGGCAAAGACAGCCTGGCCAATGTCGCGCTGGCGCTGATGCATCAGGCCGCGGATGCGCTCGCCTGGATGCTGGTGATCGGGCTCTATGTCTGGGTCTACCGCCACCGGCTGTTTGACTTGAAGACTTCGGCGGTCAGCCTGTTGGCCTTGTTTCTGGCGCAGGATTTTGTCTACTACTGGTTTCACCGCGCTCACCATCGCGTGCGTTTCATGTGGGCGTCGCATGTCACCCACCATTCGTCCGAGCGGCTCAATTTGTCGACCGCGTTTCGCCAGAGCATGCTCTATCCGATATCCGGCATGTGGGTGTTTTGGCTGCCCTTGGCTTGGCTGGGCTTCAAGCCCGAGCAGATCATCGCGGTGGTGGCCATCAACCTGGGAATGCAGTTCTTTGTGCACACCCAGGCGGTGGCCAAGCTCGGCTGGCTGGAGCAGGTATTCAATACGCCGTCACACCACCGTGTACACCACGCGCGCAACCCGGAATACATCGACCGCAACTACGCCGGCGTGCTGATTGTCTGGGACAAGTGGTTTGCCACCTACACCGAAGAAGACCCGCAGATTCCCTGTGAATACGGGATCATTGGGCAGATTCACTCGCACAATCCGATCACCCTGACGTTTCACGAGTGGCTGGCGATGGTGCGCGAATTGTTCGGCCCGGGCCGGACGTGGCGCGAGCGTGTGTTGCTCTGTTTGGGGCCGCCGGAACGCACGCATCGACAGTCTGTTGCGACCGAACCCGCCGGGTAGTGGCCGCGTCCATCGGTCGTTGGCGGGTGCTGCTTACGGCCGCTGTCTTAGGCGTCGCGCAGAAATAACTTGCGCAGATTGCGCCGGACTTTCGTTCGCCTGCAAGGCGCACAAAGGGGAGCATAGTCGGACTATGTGACGCTTTGTGCAACGACGCAGGCGGGCGATAAGGACCAGCAAGATGGGTAAGTTATTTCTGCGCGACGCCTTAGAGCCAGCCTTTGCGCTTGAACAGCAAGTAGGGCGCGATACCGGACAGCAGCATCAACACCAATGCCCCCGGATAGCCGATCATCCACGCCAGCTCCGGCATGTGCTGGAAGTTCATGCCGTAAATGCTGGCGACCAGCGTTGGCGGCAAAAACACCACGGCGGCAATCGAGAAAATCTTGATGATCTTGTTCTGTTCAATATTGATGAAGCCCTGGGTGGAATCCATCAGGAAGTTGATCTTGTCGAACAGAAATGTGGTGTGCGACATCAGCGTTTCGATATCGCGCATGATCTCGCGGCTGCGTTCACGCGATTCGGCTTCGCTCGGCATGTGCCGCTGAAGAAACGAAATCGAGCGCTGCGTGTCCATCAAACACAGGCGGATCTTGCCGTTGCTGTCTTCGAGTTCGGCGAGCTCGCCGATGCTGGCTTCGAGTTGGTCGTTGTTTTCTTCGAGCACCATGTAGCCGACTTTTTCGAGCCCACGATGGATGTCTTCGAGGGCGTCGGCCAGGTTTTCCACTTTCTGTTCGAGCAGGGTGATCAGCAGTTCTTGCGGCGAACCGCTCTCGACCTGGCCGCGGCGCGCGCGCATGCGCAGCAATCGAAAATCGGCCAACTCGCCCTCGCGAATGGTGATCAGCCGCTGCGGTTGCAGGATGCAGGCGACGGTCTCGGTATTGTGGCGGCCGTCGCTGGTGGCGAGAAACAGCGAGTGCACATGGATGCCGGCGGCGTCGCTGAAGTTGCGCGCCGAAAACTCGATTTCCTCGACCTCGTCGGATTCCGGCAGCTCGGTGCGCAACAAGCCCTGGAGCAGGCTGCGTTGTTCATCGCTGGGTTCGTGCGCGTCGATCCATCTGGCTTCGGTGATCGCCTGCTCCAGGCCGGCATCGGGCAGTGCCATTTCGCGGATCGTGCGGTGGTCGATGGTGAACAGTCGCAGCATGGTCCCTCCCTGCGCTATCGAATAACCTGCTGCGGGCAGGAAGCTGGCGGACCGCCGCTGCGGGCTTGCCGATCCAGGCCGAACGGTGGCGGTAGCGGCTCTCGGCGTCGGCGGTCAACCAGCAGCCTTGAGCGAGCCGCCGCGCAGTTTATTCGGCGTCAGCACAAACCACAACTTGCTTTCGCGGCAGACGCGATGGCGGGAGGTCGGCTCCCGGCGTACTCAAGAAGCGATGTAGCGTTGCAGTTGATCGATCTCGGTGGCCTGGTCGTCGATGATGCGCTTGACCAGGTCACCAATCGACAACATGCCGATGACGCGACCGTGTTCGACGACCGGCAGATGGCGAAACTTTTTCTCGGTCATCAGCAACATGCAAGTATTGATCGACTCGTCCGGTGCGACCTGGGTGACCGGCGCCGACATGATCATCCACACCGGTGTCTCCGCCGAGGAACGCCCAAGCAGAATCACCTTGCGGGCGTAGTCGCGTTCGGAAACGATGCCGAGCAGTTGTTCGCCCTGCATGACCAACAGCGCGCCGATCGAATGGGTGGCCATTTGCTCGATGGCCGCCAACACCGGCGCCTCCGGTTCGATGGCGTACAAGACTTGGTCTTTACGTTCGAGCAGGTTTCTGACTTTGGTCATCGCCGCCTCCGCTTGCCGGGTTGCGATAAGTCTAGCGCGGCTTTGGCCGACCTGAGGACCTGATCCGGAAAGTCAATGCGAACCCAGCATCGGCGCGATATAGCTGGTGCCGCCAAGCTGCTGCATTTGCTGCTCGATCCAGCGTTGGCGGCGTTGCACATAAGCGCTCGGGCGGGCGGCATGAAATCGGCGCGGGCTGGGCAATACGGCGGCCAGCCGCGCCGATTGGGCGGTGCTCAAACGCTTGGCTGGACGCTGAAAAAAGGTTTGTGCGGCGGCCTCGGCGCCGTAAATGCCATCGCCAAACTCAACGACATTGAGATACACCTCAACGATCCGCCGCTTGGGCCAGCTCACTTCGATCAGCGCCGTAAACCAGGCTTCCAGCCCCTTGCGAACGAAGCTTCGACCCGACCAGAGAAACAGGTTCTTGGCGAGCTGTTGACTGATCGTGCTGGCGCCGCGCAGGGGCTTGTCGCTGCTATCTTCCAGTACCTTTTGCAGTTGCTCAAAATCAAACCCATGGTGGGTCGGAAAACGCTGGTCTTCGGCGGCGATCACCGCCAATACCAAGGTGTCTGGCAGTTGTGCCAGTGGTCGCCAGGTGTGTTTCAGGACGAACTGCGATTCGCCGTGGCGCAGCGCTTCAAATTGGCGAGCTAGCATAAATGCCGAAGTCGGCGGCGGCAGAAAGCGTAAGCCGAGCACCAGCAGCAGACTGCAAGCGGCCAGCGCCAAGCCAAGAAACAGCGCGCCGCGCAGCCATTTCCGCAGGCGCCCGCGGCGCTGATGGACGCGGTTGGGCTTTACCGCCACGGCAACGCCATCGCGGCCAATGGGGACGGCTGCTCTACCTTCATGGATGGCCTACTGCTGGAAGTGAAAGCGCTCAAGGCCGATGGCCGTCAGGCAACCGCCTGAAGTCGGCGGCTATCGTGATCGGCAACGGCAAACCGGTCGGCGGTGGCGCAGGCAGCAATATAGCCATCAGCAGAGGGGATCGCCAGGCCGACAACGAGGCCGACAACGAGAATGCTTTCAGCAGGCGTAGCGGTGTTGCTGGTGTGGGGGGGAACAAGCCAACCCGCTGCGGAGGGCAGGCAAGTCAGGCAGGGGTCGTGGGTGCGTTTTGCACCAACCCCATGCTTTTGATGGCTTTAACGTGAAAGCCCTATCGGGCGGCGTTGCCCCTCGGCTGCATGAGTTAGGCCGACAGCCATTCTGCGGACCGGCTGGAGCATGAGTCCTAGCATTCCTTGGCGGCTATGATATACGTGTAAAGCGTTTTAAGAACAGGAGCCAAAAATGCTTGCCATCCGACTACCCGCCGAAGTGGAAGACCGCCTTGCAGCACTGGCGCAAGCCACCGGGCGCACCAAAACTTTCTATGCCCGCGAAGCCATCCTTGAACACTTGGACGACCTCGAAGATTTGTACCTTGCAGAGCAGCGCCTAATCGACATTCGTGCAGGTAAAACCCAAACCGTACCGCTTGAAGAAGTGATGAAACGCTATGGCTTGGAAGGTTGAACTCGACCGAATAGCCGAGCGCGAGCTGGGCAAGATCGACCCGCAGACAGCGCGGCGCATCCTCGCTTTCTTGCATGGACGTGTCGCCCAGCTCGACGACCCACGCAGCATCGGGGAAGCCCTCAAAGGCTCCAAGCTGGGAGCCTTTTGGAAGTACCGCGTTGGGGACTGGCGAATCATTGCCAGCATCGAAGACGGCGCTTTACGCATCCTCGTTATGCGCATCGGCAATCGCAAGAAGGTTTACCGCCAATGATCGAATACAGCTACCAGATCGACTCGCCCCGCCGGTCCGTCGCCGAAGGCGCTGGCGAAGTTTTCTCACCTTGTGCCGCACCGGCACCGGCAGGGGGATTTGTTCATTGCGGACATTCTGGACGCCATCCCCAAGAGGGACATGGCCAGCATGGTGCATCCCTGGTTCGCCCTCAAGGCGGGCGATAAGCGGGCGCGCGTCTACGAGCGTAACGGTAACGGTTTCTCGACCCGGATGCGCGTGCAGCAAGCACGCTGGTGGCGGTCAAGTCCGGTCAACAACCATGGCGAACACTGGATACCGCGATCCGGATCACGATTACGAGGTGGTTCCACGTTCTATAAAAGCCCGGTAGACTCCCGCTACAACGTACAAATTACCGGATCGACACTACGGAACCCTGCGGGAGTTCAGGGGTCCAAGCCGCGCAACCATGAAGCCACTGACCCTTACCATTCGATTGTCCTTGCTCGTTTTGGCGGCATGCCTTCCGGGCTGGCGTGGCGTTGCGGCCGATCCGCTCGAGGCCAATGCGGTCCTGCCCAGCAATCCAGCGCCGGAAGGTTCAAGCCACCGCTTGTGGACGGCCCGATCCGGTGTCTATCGCGCGGGGTCATGGCTGTCGGGGGTCGCCGGCCTCGACCCGGCAACGGAACCACCGCCCAGCGGGATGGTATTTCGAGCGGGTGGTGGCATCAGCTTGTTTGCTTCGGCACAAGCCGAACCGGCACTGCGCAATTCGCCCACCGTGCCTTGGTGTGCCGAGGCATCGGGTCTGCTCCGGATTGGTTCGCTCGGCCAGCAATGCCTGATGCAAGGCACCCTGCAACTGGAATTGCCGGGTCAAGTCGCGACCGCAGAAGTCGGCATCGCGGCCGAGGGCAAACGCTGGGAGCTTGGTCTTAGCTACGGCCAAACCTGGCTGGAGGACGCCACCTCGCCCTGGCTTACCTATGCCGGGTCAACCGCGCCCAGATTGCCCACCGCCGCCATTGCGCCCAATGATCTGGAGCGTCTGGATCGCCGAGGTTTGGCGATGGCGGCGCAATGGCGTCTGACCGAAGCCAGCGCTTTGCAGCTCAACGCGGCGATCAACCAATTGCGCCTGCAGGACAACCCGATTGCCGCGCCGATCAAACTCGATCGCACCGAGATTGGCTTGGGGTTGGTGTTTGGCGCGCTGTCTGGCACCGTCACTGGCCACACCCAGTCATCGATCGGGCCGCAATTGGGTAGCCTGCCGCTGCCGGCTTTCAGTGGCCTCGATGTCGGAATTTCCTGGCGTACCCCATGGCGCGCCGAGCTCAGTGTCGGCACACACAATGTCATTTCCAATGGCGACCCGGTGCTGTTGCCAACGCCACAAGCCAACGTGATCGACGCCGGCGCCGCGCGCACCCCCTACGTGCGCTACAAACAAGACTTGTAATCGGCCAGTCTGCTGCGCCTGCTGACCACTGGGCTGGCAGCGCCGAAAACGGCGGTTTGCTGGCGGTTTTGATCGGCGCCTAGGGGTGTTGCGGGGCTTTCGCCGAATCGTTCGCTGCTTCGGTCTGCGGCTCGCCGTTTTCGCTGGCGCGGCCAGCCAGTTTTTGTGCGCGCTTTTCGTCTTGCTTCTTCTTCTTGGCGATCTCTTTTTGACGCTTTTCAAACGAATAGTTGGGTTTGGCCATATCGGCAATGCTCACAGTGGACGGTGCCGCTACTATGACAGCTTGCAACCGCAGCGTGGTTACGCGGATGGTTCGCAGCCAGTGCGCTCGGTCGGCTCGAGCGTCGGACGACTCGGGGCTCCCGTCTCATTGCGCCTGATTTTCCGTGCCGCTTTATTTTTTCGCCGGCGTGGCTATAATGCGCGGCTCACCCGCAGCCGGTTCCCCGGCTTCACTCGTCAAGAGAAGTCCAATGGTCAAGATTCGCCTTTCCCGTGGTGGTGCCCTGAAGCGCCCCTTTTACCATGTCATGGTGACCGATAGCCGCAGCGCGCGTGATGGCCGCAGCATCGAGCGCGTTGGCTTCTATAACCCGGTTGCTACCGGCCAGGAAGTCAAACTCAAGCTGGATGCAGAGCGCATTCAAGCCTGGATCGCCAAAGGCGCGCAACCTACCGAGAAGGTCAAGTACCTGCTGAAAGAAGCGGCAAAGACCGTGGCTGCCTAAATTGGTGGACGCTGACCGGCTGGTGACAATGGGCCGGATTGTCGGCGTGTTTGGTGTCAAAGGTTGGCTGAAAGTGGCCTCGTACACCGAGCCGTCGAGCAACTTGTTTAGCTACCGTGATTGGCGATTGGACAATGCCCCGGTGACCCGGGCGAGCGTCGAACAACACCGTCAACACGGTCAGGTTTGGGTAGTAAAGTTCAACGGCGTGGATGATCGCGATCAGGCGGCACTCATGGTCGGTGCGGAAATCCAGTTGCTGAGAAATCAGCTACCGGAACCCGCAACCAATGAATACTATTGGGTCGATCTGGAAGGACTGGAAGCCTTCACCGTTGACGGAACCCGTCTCGGCGTGGTGTCGCACCTGTTCGCGACCGGCGCCAACGACGTGTTGGTGATCCACGGCGAACGCGAACGCATGGTGCCCTATGTTTGGGATCGGTTCGTCAAGCAAGTGGATCTGGCAAACCAGCGGATCGTGGTGGACTGGGACGCGTCTTTCTGAGTAGCGCATGCGCATCGATGTCGTAACCTTGTTCCCGCAGTTTTTTGCCGAGGCAACCCGGATTGGTGTAGTGGGCAGGGCGCAGGAACGCGGCTTGTTATCGGTGGTGACGTGGAATCCGCGCGACGCCGCCAGCGATCTGCATCGCTCAGTGGATGACCGAACCTTCGGTGGTGGTCCGGGCATGGTAATGACGGTGGAGCCCTTGCGTAGCGTGCTGAAGCAGGCACAGGCAGCCGAGGCGACACCGGCGCCGGTGATCTATCTCAGCCCACAGGGCGAACGACTGACCCAGCGCAAAGTGGAAAGTTTGTCGCAGTTGCCACGGATGATTTTGCTCTGCGGTCGCTACGAAGGGATCGATGAACGCTTGCTCGACGAGATCGTCGATCAAGAGCTTTCGATCGGCGATTACGTTTTATCTGGTGGCGAATTGGCGGCCAGTGTGTTGATTGATGCGGTTGGGCGCTTGCACGATGGAGCGCTCGGCGATGCGGATTCTGCCAAACAGGATTCGTTCGCCAACGGCCTGCTGGATTGTCCGCACTATTCGCGCAGTCGGCGCGGCGGTGCACAAGATCAGCAGACCGCCGGTGTACCGCCGGTGCTGTTGTCTGGCAATCATGCCTTGATCGCACAATGGCGGCTCAAGCAGTCGCTCGGTAGAACCTGGTTACGCAGACCCGATCTGCTGGCCCGGATGGAATTGGATCAGGCAGCTCGGAAGCTGCTGGAAGCGTTTCGGCAGGAATATCTGGCCGATCATGAAACTGCCCGGCAAGGATGGCCGGCGGCTAATATGCCCAAAGCAAGTCAAGGCCAACGGAGTTAATCGATGAATATTCTGCAGCAGTTTGAACAGCGCCAAATCACCCGCACGCTCCCCGCCTTCGGCCCTGGTGACACGGTCGTCGTCAACGTCAAGGTGAAAGAAGGCGCCCGTGAGCGCGTGCAGGCTTACGAAGGGGTGGTGATTGCCAAGGCCAATGACGGCCTCAACTCGGCCTTCACCGTCCGCAAGATCTCGCATGGCTTTGGCGTGGAACGCGTGTTCCAAAGCCACTCGCCGATCATCGAATCGGTGACGGTCAAGCGTCGTGGCGCCGTGCGTCGCGCCAAGCTTTACTACCTGCGCGATCTGGAAGGCAAGAAAGCCCGCATCAAGGAAGATCTGGCCGCCCG
>PEUI01000164.1 GCA_002785585.1 Lysobacterales bacterium CG02_land_8_20_14_3_00_62_12 | reverse complement strand
GCTCTCGCGCACGCTTACCGCGAAAGTCCGACAGGCTGCTAGCCGAGCACCGTCATGCGCAAAGTCCCCTATCCTCACCCTGGCAAGATTCTTCTCGAAGAATTTCTGAACCCCATGGGCATCACGCAATACCGATTGGCCAAGGAAATTGGTGTGCCGCAACGCCGCATCGGCGAGATCGTTGTCGGCGCTCGTGGTGTCACCGCCGATACCGGCCTACGCCTTGCCCGTTTCTTTGGAATGTCTGAGGGTTTTTGGATCGGCCTGCAAATGGACTTCGAAGCTGCCCATGCAAAAGACGTGCTCGCCAAGACTTTGGACAAGATCCGGCCTTGGAGCGTTACGGTCCAGCAACAGGTGCCGATGGTCGGCCTTCGCGCTACGCGTTCCGCCCGCCGCTGAAGCGCAGCGCGAGGCACAGGAATGAAACGATCACAGTGAATCGCCCGATCCACGTTGGGGTCTGGATGTTGAATATCCCGCGCCGCTCGCTTTGCACCAAGTGGCACTTTAGTATCACTGCATGCGCACTGAACTCGTCACCACTTTAAAGCGACAGGCTAGCGAATTGCTCGCCGACATTGAGCGCGACAAGGGCGGTTTCAAGCCTGAAGTGCAACACCATCGGCCAGCGCGGAAGCCACCGTCAGTTCAAGCACGCCACAAAACTCGGACGCATCACTGTACCGGGCAAGCCGAGTGACGATCTCGCGCCAGGGACACAAAGTAGCATCCTCAAGCAAGCCGGTCTGAAGCAGCGAGGTCCAAAATGAAATACGCAGTCGTCATTGAGAAGGCCGAAGGGAACTACTCGGCCTACGTTCCTGATCTTCCCGGATGCGTGGCCACTGGCGCAACGATCAGCGAAACGGAATCAGAAATTCGCGAGGCTATTGCCTTCCACATTGAAGGCATGCGCAAGGACGGAATCTCTGTGCCAGCGCCGACCAGCACGGTGGAATACATCGAACACGCCGCTTGAGGAGCAAGGGCCAGGTCTTGCCATTTGCCTGTTAGCGCCCTCGGCCGAATTGCGCTTGGGTGATGCCAACAGTGCCAGACAGTGATTTCCCCACCCGATTGGCCCCGCAAAGGCTGGGTGTCGCGTATCGCCTCCTTCAGCGCTACGCTTCCGCAAGCGCATCGACCCGGCTACCAATTGATCCCCCAGCACCACTGGCAATAACCGCAGACTAACCCGACAAACGTGTAACGCGCCATCAACTATTCCCAGTCTTTTCCAATGCGCAAGGGAGCGGCTACAATGGTCGGCCCAGCGGTTGGTGGCAAGGGC
>PEUI01000177.1 GCA_002785585.1 Lysobacterales bacterium CG02_land_8_20_14_3_00_62_12 | reverse complement strand
GGGCACTGGATTTTCCAAGTCCACCTCATCGCCGTAGGCAACCCGAAACTCCACCCGGCGGTTCATGATGGTGGAGCCGTTGATGGGCACGAGAGGCGCATCTTCGCCGTTGTATTTCAATATCAGGCGGCTGCGCGGAATGCCATGCACGTTCACTAAGTGGGAGATGGCGGCTTTAGCTCTTTTGAACGACAGATCGAGGTTGTAGGTATCGGAGGCCGTTTTGTCGGTAAAGCCCGTTACTACGATGCGCATGCCGGGGTTGTCTTTCATTACCGTGGCGATGCTTGCCAAATTACCATAGTCGGCATACCGAAGTTGGTCGCTGTCAATGTTGAAATGAATCATGGGCAAGAACCAATTGGCTAAGTTGCCGCTGTCTGTGTTTGCACCCGCGTCCGCACCGGCATAGTTCCCCATTTCCTCTCTGACGATTTTACGTATCTCGTCGCCCGTGTTGTAGGTGGGGAGGAGTCCCTTTTGCATCGCAACTTTTTCAGGGTTCACGAAGGGTTCATTGTCTAAGTAATCCGGCACGCCATCGGTATCGCTGTCAAGGGAAATTCCGCGCGTATCCACAGCGACATTCGGAGGGGTATTGCTATCCTGGTCGAGGAAGTCAATGACGCCATCGCCATCTGTATCCGTCATGGCTACATCTTTGCGTTTTTTGAGTTCCGATACATCGTTCAGGATGACATCCATGGGGTTCACCCAATACAATGGCTCGGAGAGTTTATCCTTATTGCCGATGTTGAAATTCAGCCTGATGCTGGAGTAATTGAAAATGTCGTTGTCTTGCCGGTCAATGCCATCGAGGCGGTCGGCATTTTTACCAAACAACATGGAGGTCTTTGTTTCAAAGCCAATATTGAAGCGCCCGGAGAGGCGGAAGGCGATGCCAACGCCTAAGTCTGCATGGGTCTGCACCGCATCCGCTGGTGCTGCGCTGGGCCTTGCGCATTCTGGGGCCGCTCGGCGGCGCCCGGGCGCTGGTCACCAGTCGCTGCATTCCAGAATCTATCAGCGCGCTGATCGGCATCAAAGACAGCGAAGTAGATCTGTCGGCGGCGGCGATCATTGCCACCGTCAACAAGACCTGCAAACGCGCCGAAGCCAAAGGGCCACTGCCCGCAGCGCCCGCCGATTTACTGGCCAATGTCGCCGAATTGCAGTTGTTGATCGGGCTCACCGATCTCGATTGTCGCATTCTCGAGTTCGCTGCCCTGATCCATTCCAACACGCTGCTCGATGAAGTCGGTGAGCTATTGCAGAACCTGACCACGCAAAAGCTGGTGCGCGTGCTCGCGGTCTGCCTGGGTCGCGCCGAACCCGCAGTGCAAGACGCGCTGAAGAGCGATAGTGCGCTTGGCAGAACCGGATTGGTCGACGTCAACCGCGCTGGTCTGGTCAGCCTGCGCTACAAACTCGACGTGCTTTCCGAAGCGTTCGTTGATCGCTTGCTGTCGGCCGCCGAGAGTCCGCTCAGTCTGCTCCGCGAATCGGTGGTACCGGCCGATCCTGGGCATCTGGCCTTGAGTGACTTCAGTCATATCGAGCAGGACCTGCGCATCGTGCGCCCCTACCTCAGACGCGCGCTCGCCGAACGCCGCCGTGGCATCAACATTTTTCTCTATGGCGAACCCGGCACCGGCAAGTCACAGCTGGCGCGGGTGCTGGCGGCGGATCTGGGAGTCGAACTGTTCGAGGTTGCCAACCAGGACAACGACGGCGAGGCGCTCTGCGGCGAGGCACGGCTGCGTACTTATCGGGCGGCGCAGAGCTTCTTCGGCCGCCGCAGCGCTCTGCTGCTGTTTGACGAAACCGAAGACGTATTCAACGACGGCGGCCTGCTCGCCCGAAGCACCGCGCAAGTGCGCAAGTCCTGGATCAACCGGGTGCTGGAAGAAAACCCGGTGCCAACGCTGTGGCTGTCGAACTGCGTGGCCTGCATGGACCCCGCGTTTCTGCGCCGCTTCGATCACATTATCCAATTGAAAATCCCGACCCGTCAGCAACGCCAACGGCTGGCGCAGGCCGCCTGCGGTGACCTGCTCAGCGCCGATGGTCTGGAGCGCCTAACTCAGGCCGAGGCGCTGGCGCCGGCGGTCATCACCCGCGCCAGTGCCGTCGTCCGATCGATCCGCGCTGAGCTTGATCCTTCTCAACTGTCAGCAGCGGTCGAGCACTTGATCGACGCCACTTTGATCGCGCAACACCGCAGCGGCCTGCCGATGCTGGATGCCGCCCGCTTGCCCACGCACTATGACCCGAGCTGGGTGCACACCGAGGGCGATCTCAGCGCCATCGCCGACGGCATCGTTAGCGCCCCATCGGCACGACTATGTTTGTATGGCCCACCCGGCACCGGCAAGACCGCCTATGGCCACTGGCTGGCCGAACGCCTGGATCGGCCTTTGAATCTGCACAAGGCCTCCGACCTGATCGACTGCTACGTCGGTAATACCGAAAAAAATATCGCCAAGGCCTTCGCCGAAGCCGAAGCCGATCAGGCCGTGCTGCTGTTTGATGAGGTCGACAGTTTCCTGCATGACCGCCGCAATGCCACGCGCAGCTGGGAAGTGAGCGCGGTCAACGAAATGCTTGCCCAGATGGAACGCTTTAGCGGCGTCTTTGTCGCCTCGACCAACTTGATCGACGGCATCGACCAGGCCGCGCTGCGCCGCTTTGATCTTAAACTCAAGTTTGACTATCTGCTGCCGGCGTCGGCTTGGGCACTGTTCTGCGCGCACTGCCAACAGTTGCTGCTGGGCGAGCCGGACCAGGCATTGCGCACCGCCCTCGCGCACATCCGCGTGCTCACTCCAGGCGATTTTGCAACGGCGGCCAGGCAACATCGGTTTCGCCCACTGACCGATGCCAACGACGTGCTGCGAGCACTGAATGTCCAATGTGCACTCAAAGCAGACCACCCTGCGCAGCGCATCGGATTTGTCTAAGGCCGCCCAAGCTATGCACGCCGACGGCGCGGAACATCAACATCACCGGCCCACCGCAGCAGATTGGTCAAAGTACCCCGCGCCGACTAAGATCAAAGCCCCCACGACAACTTGAACAGATGCCCGACCAATCCAAATTCGATGCCATTACCCGGCAATGGCAATTGCTGAAATTGCTGCCCGGTGCAGGGCATAGCGGCCAACCAAAATCCGCGCTCGCACTTAAACTGGCGCTGGATGCCGAGGGCTTGAAAAATGTCAGCAAGCGCACCATCGAGCGCGACCTGGTGCAACTCTCGCTGCTGTTTCCGATCGAGTGCGACGAAACGATGACACCGCACGGCTGGCACTGGACCAAGGGCTGCGACCTCAATTTGCCCGGGTTGGACCTGAGCGACGCGCTGTCGCTCAATCTGCTCGAACAATTTCTGCGGCCACTGCTGCCGGCCTCGATTCTGCGCACGTTGGAGGCGCGTTTCCATCTCGCCAACAGCAAGCTCAAAGCGCTGGGCAACCGGGGGGCGGCGGCGCGTTGGCTGGACAAGGTGCAGGTGGTAGCGCCGATGCTCAATCTGCTGCCGCCGAAGATCCGCCCCGGCATCCTCGAAACCGTGCAGGAAGCTCTGTTCAACGATCAGCAATTGGATCTCGATTACCGCAGCGTCGACCAACCCGTCGCCAAAGCCATGCGCGTACATCCGCTCGGCCTGGTGCAGCGTGGGCCCGGCGCCTACCTGGTGGCGACCGTATTCGATTACGTCGAACCACGGTTGTTGGCCGTGCATCGCATCCACCGCGCCCGCTCAATCGAAGAGACCGCAAAGCGGCCCGCAGATTTTTCATTGGCCGCCTACATCGCCTCCGGCGCACTCGAATTCGGTGATGGCGAAGCAATCAAACTGCGCGCGCAGATCAGCCCAGCGCTCGCCATCCATCTTGCCGAAACGCCGTTATCCGGCGACATGCAGCTCGACCCACACGGCGATCACGTCCGCCTCAGTGCCAGCCTCCGCGATAGCTGGGCGCTGCGCTGGTGGATTCTCGCGCAGGGCGAGGGCTTCGTCGTCAAACACCCGGTCGCCCTGAAGCGCGACATCCTCGCCGAACATCAGGCAGCGGTTGCTGCGTATATCGTCAAAGCTTGAAAAGTCTCGCCATCGTAGGTCGGCTCAAAGCGCGCAGCGCTGGAGCCGACACTATCGCCATCGCGAAAGTCTCAGTCGTAGCTAAACTTCGGATGTTGCTCTCGCCACGCATCGGCACCACGCAACCGCCGAGCTAGCCAATGCCTGTGGGCGATGCCTGGCAACTTCTCGCCATACCGCTTCGGGCACCCGCACTTCGCGGAAATCCGCCAACAAGGCGATGCACTGCAATTCATCCAGGTGGATCAACGGCCCCGCATCGGCGACAACGATAGAGGCGCTCACGCCATCAGCCATTGCCTTGAAGGCCCCAGGTGACATCCTCTTGGATAAATTGTTCGGTCAGTATTTCCTGATGGGACTCCAGATAGCGACGCAGAGATTCGGCAACAATCGCCTCGACATCGGTCGCCCAACCACGCTCGACCATACGTTTCGCCTGTAGTGCGAGTTGGTCGGGAATCTCGGCATGAACCAGTGTCGTCACTTCGCGCTCCCATCAGCAAGGCTTGATCGATTCAGTATCTCCGGGAAAATGCACTGCAACGACCCGGAGACAAGCTCACACGCTTGCCATGAGGATAGCGGTTTTCCTTGACCCGGGCGTGATTTGCCGAAGTCCAATCCATGCTCTACGCACAACCTCGCCTGTAGCCGGAGAAGCGGCAAAACATGGCAATGCATCACTTCCGGCGCAAAGCGTGCAGCGCTGGCGCCGCGTCTTGCCTTTACCGAAATTGCAGCCGGGCACCAATGCGCGCCGCGTCGGTCCCTACCTGTGCCGGTGAAGCTGGGAGATACGCAGGAAAAGCGACACAAACTGTCGCGGCATGCCGACAGAATGCGATTGCAGCCCGCGCCAATTCAAGAACGCCATGCAAACAAGCATGTGCCAGCCAAGCCGATCAGGAAAATCCCGATGACCCCACACCTGTCCAAGTCCCGCATCCAGTCCGGCCGTCAGTGCGAAAAACGCCTGTGGCTGGAACTGCACGGAGCCGCTGCCGCCCGCTGGGACGAGAGCGCGCAGACCCGACTCGATCAGGGCACGGCATTCGGCGAACTGGCGCGCGAGTTGCTCGGTGGCGGCGTGTTGGTCGAAGCCGATCATCGCCACGTGCGCGAGGCACTGGCCGAAACTGCAGCACTCCTAGCCAAACCGCTGCGCGGCGCAGCGATGCTGTTCGAGGCCGCGTTCGAGTATCAAAACGTGCGCGTTCGCGTTGATGGCTTCAAGCGCCAGGCCCATGGCGACACCTTGATCGAAGTGAAGTCCACCACCCAGGTCAAACCCGAACACCTGTGGGATTGCGCGATCCAGACTTGGGTCGCCGAAGGCGCCGGCCGCAAAATCCAATCGATCCAGCTCGGGCACATCGACAATCAGTTCATCTACCGCCGCGAAGGAAATTATCGCGGCCTGCTGATCCTCCAAGACATCAGCACCGAAGTCCGCGCGCTATTGCCGGAAATCCCGGCCATCGTCGCCCGGCTGAAAACGGTTGCGGCGTGCCCGCAACCGGATATCCACACCGGGCCACACTGCTCGCAACCCTATGGCTGCCCGTTCATCGACCATTGCCGCGCGCAAGAGCCAGCACCGCCGGCCTACCCAGTCGATCTGTTGCCGCACGCGGGCGCGCTGATTCAGCAATTGATCGCGGCGGGCTATCACGACCTGCGCAAAGTGCCGGCCGCAGCACTCGGCAACGCCAAACACCGGCGCATCCTCAGCGCCACCAAAACCGGCAAGCCGTATCGCTCAATCGAGCTCGATGCCCTACTGGCCAGCATTCCGTTCCCACGTTACTACCTGGATTTCGAGACCATCGCCTTCGTCATCCCGCGTTGGCTCGGCACCCGCTCCTTTCAGCAGCTGCCTTTCCAGTTCTCCTGCCATATCGAATCTGCCGACGGCCAGCTCAAGCACCGCGAGTTCGTGGATATTTCCGGCGCATCGCCACTCGAAGACTTCGTGCGGCAACTGCTGCATTCGATCGGCAGCAAAGGCCCCATCCTGGTCTGGAACCAGAGCTTCGAAGCCACCCGACTGCACGAACTCGCCGAACGCTTCCCCGAACACAGCGGCGCCCTGCACGCCTTGATCGAACGCATGATCGACCTGCTGCCGATCTACCGCGACCACTACTATCACCGCGACATGCTGGGCTCCTGGTCGATCAAGGCGGTACTGCCCACCATCG
>PEUI01000042.1:10096-12775 GCA_002785585.1 Lysobacterales bacterium CG02_land_8_20_14_3_00_62_12 | reverse complement strand
CAGTTGCCTTCAACTACGGGGTCTTGGCTTACCCCGGTTCGGACTTCCACCGAACTGTGTGTGTGCCTTTACGAGCGCACTGGGAGCGCCGCTTGCATCGCGACCTGGCTATCGAAACGACCATCGCGACGCAAGCAGCGCTCCCACAAAAGCAAAAAATGCAGCGGCGACGCTCCCACAACGGCATCGCGACGCAAGCAGCGCTCCCACAAAAGCAAAAAATGCAGCGGCGGCGCTCCCACAACGGCATCGCGACGCTGGTCGTCGCTCCTGCGCATTGCGCTCCGAGCAGCGCCCGCAAGGGGCCGGTACAATCCGCCTCCTTTGTGTGCTGGAGTGGCAATGCAGACTTGGCTGGTGACCGGCGGCGCCGGATTTATTGGCGGCAATTTTGTGCTGGCGAACGCGGGTCTTACGGCACGCATCATCAATCTGGATGCGCTGACTTACGCCGGCAATCCGGAAACACTCGCGGCGCTGAAGGGCAGCAGCCATTACCGTTTGGTGCCTGGCGACATCGCCGATCAGGCGCTGGTCGCCGCCTTGCTGGCGCAGTATCAGCCGCAGGCGATTGTGCATTTTGCCGCCGAAAGCCACGTTGATCGCTCGATCGATGGCCCGGCGGCGTTTGTGCAGACCAATGTCGTTGGCACCTTGAATCTGCTCGAAGCCGCGCTGGCATTCTGGCGTGGACTGGCCGAACCGGATCGGGCTGGGTTCCGCTTTCTGCAAGTCTCCACCGATGAGGTGTACGGCTCGCTCGGGGACTCCGGCAAGTTCACCGAGACCACCGCCTACGCGCCGAACTCTCCGTATTCGGCAAGCAAGGCCGCCAGCGATCATCTGGTGCGGGCGTTTCATCACACTTACGGGCTGCCGGTGTTGACGACCAATTGCTCGAACAATTACGGGCCCTATCAGTTTCCCGAAAAGCTGATCCCGCTGATGATCGATAAAGCGCTGCGTGGCGAACCCCTGCCGGTGTACGGCGATGGCCGCAATGTGCGCGATTGGATGTATGTCGGCGACCACTGCAGTGCGATCCAGGCCGTGCTCGACCGCGGCCAAGTCGGTGAGACCTACAACATCGGCGGCGATGCCGAACGCGAGAATCTGCAAGTGGTGACATCGATTCTGGCCTTGCTCGACGAACGTCGCCCGTTGGCCGATGGCGGTAATCGCGCCGGCCTGATCCGGTTTGTCGCCGATCGCCCCGGCCACGACCGGCGTTACGCGATCGACGCCAGCAAGATTCAACGCGCACTGGGATGGCGGCCGAGCGAAACTTTCGAGTCTGGCCTGGCCCGCACCGTCGATTGGTATCTCGCCAATCCCGATTGGTGCGCGCACATCCACGATGGCTCCTATCGTGGCGAGCGTTTGGGCGCTGCGGCCAGCACGCATCGATCCCCGAGCGGGACGTAGGGTGGGTGCAAACCCACCGTTTTGAAATGCTGAACACCGGTGGGTTGCACCCACCCTACTTCACTGAACACCGGTGGGTTGCACCCACCCTACTTCTCGGAATTGGCCATGAGTACACAAAAAGGCATTGTTCTCGCTGGCGGCGCTGGCAGCCGACTGCACCCACTCACCTTGTCGATCAGCAAGCAGTTGCTGCCGGTGTACGACAAGCCGATGATTTACTATCCGCTCAGCGTGTTGATGCTGGCTGGCATCCGCACGGTGCTGATCATCAACACCCCGCACGAGCAGGCGCTGTTTCAACGCTTGCTGGGGGATGGTTCGGCCTGGGGCATGCAACTGGAATATGCGGTGCAAGCGCAACCCGATGGGCTGGCGCAGGCGTACCGGATTGGGCGCGACTTCGTCGCCGGCCAACCGTCGTGTCTGGTGTTGGGCGACAATATTTTTCATGGCCACGGCCTGACCGAAGTGCTCAAGCGGGCGGCCGCGCAGACGCAAGGCGCCACCGTGTTTGGTTATTGGGTGAACGATCCAGAACGCTATGGCGTGGCCGAGTTCGATGGCACCGGCCAGGTCATCAGCCTGGACGAAAAGCCCGCGCAGCCGAAATCCAACTACGCCGTTACCGGACTGTATTTCTACGACGGCCGTGCCAGCGATTTTGCCGCTGGACTCAAACCCTCGGCACGCGGCGAACTCGAAATCACCGATCTGAATCGCTGCTACTTGAACGAAGCCAGCCTGCGGGTGGAGAAACTGGGCCGCGGCTATGCCTGGCTGGATACCGGCACCCATGAATCGCTGCTGCAGGCCAGTAACTTCATTGCCACCATCGAGGCCCGCCAGGGATTGCGCGTCTGCTGCCCGGAGGAGATCGCGTTCCAAAATGGTTGGATCGATGCCGAGCAGTTGCGGCGCCTTGCCCAACCCCTGCGCAAAAGCGGCTACGGCGAATATCTGATGCGGGTGGCCACCGGCGAGGCGGTGCCATGAACCGGGACGGACGATGGGCTGGCGGCGGGTTGGCGGCACGGTGGCGGCTGTCGGATCCGCGCCGGCGGCGCTTGATCCGACCTACCGGTGCGGCGCGGCGCTGGATCCGACCTACCGGTGCGGCGCGGCGCTTGATCCGACCTACCGGTGCGGCGCGGCGCTGGATCCGACCTACCGGTGCGGCGCAGCGCTTGATCCGACCTACCGGTGCGGCGCGGCGCTGGATCCGACCTACCGGTGCGGCGCGGCGCTGGATCC
>PEUI01000042.1:6433-10088 GCA_002785585.1 Lysobacterales bacterium CG02_land_8_20_14_3_00_62_12 | reverse complement strand
GGGGAACGGCGATGCGCGTAATCGACACGCCACTGGCCGGCGTCAAGTTGATCGAACCAGCGGTATTCGGCGATGCCCGTGGCCAATTTTTCGAGGCCTATCACCAGCAGCGCTACGCCGCCGCCGGGATCGAGTTCACCGTCGCCCAATCCAATCTCTCGCGATCCACCCACGGCGTGCTGCGCGGCCTGCATTACCAGTGGCCGCAGCCGCAGGGCAAATTGGTCAGCGTGCTGGATGGCGAAGTGTTCGACGTGGCGGTCGATATTCGCCGGGGTTCGCCGCACTTTGGCCAGTGGACGGCCGCGGTATTGTCCGCCGACAACCGGCGGCAACTGTGGATTCCGCCGGGCTTCGCCCATGGCTTTGTGGTGACCAGCGCCAGCGCCCTGTTTCACTATTTGTGCAGCGCGCCCTACGACCGTGCCGCCGATGCCGGCCTGCGCTGGAATGATGCCGGGCTCGCCATCGACTGGCCGCTGCCGGATCCGGCGTTGTCCGATAAAGATGCGCGCGCGCCGTGGCTGGCCGAGATCGCGCCGGATCGATTGCCGGATTACGCCGCATGAAAATCCTTCTACTCGGTGCCGACGGCCAAGTGGGCTTTGAATTGCAACGCAGTCTCGCCGTGCTCGGCCCACTCAAGTTGGCAACGCGCAGCGGAACGCGCTTCGGCGATGGCGACTGCCTGACCGCCGATCTCGGCGATCCCGATGCCCTGCAGGCGCTGATTCGTGCCGAGGCCCCCGACTGGATCGTCAACGCCGCCGCCTATACCGCCGTCGATCAGGCCGAAGTCGAGCCAGCACTGGCGCAGCGCATCAACGCCGAAGCGCTGGCGGCGATCGGCGCGGCCGCGCGCGCAACACGCGCCCGGGTGCTGCATTTTTCCAGCGATTATGTGTTTGCCGGCAACGCCACTGTGCCCTGGCGCGAGACCGATCCGACGGCGCCGCTCGGCGCTTACGGTCGCAGCAAATGCGCCGGCGAACAGGCCCTGCGTGACAGCGGTGCCGAGCACCTGATCCTGCGCACGGCTTGGGTATTTGCCGCCCGTGGCCACAATTTTCTGCGCACCATGCTGCGCCTGGCCGACACCCTGGACCGCATCAGCGTGGTCGATGACCAGATCGGCAGCCCAACCACGGCGGCGCTGATCGCCGATATCAGCGCGCACCTGCTGGCGCAACTGCGCGGCGCGCCAGCCGACGATCCACGCTTCGGCACCTATCATTTGACCGCCAGCGGACAAACCAGTTGGCATGGCTTTGCGCGCGCGCTGCTCCAGTCCGCGGTCGATGCGAAATTGCTGCGCGCGCTGCCCGAACTGGTCGCCATCGCCAGTGCCGACTATCCGACGCGGGCCGCGCGCCCGGCCTGGTCGGTGCTCGACACGCACAAGCTGCAAAACACCTTTGCGCTCCACCTGCCGCACTGGCAGGAGGGCATGACCACGGTGATCCGCCAGTTGGCCGATGCCGCCGCCCGCGATGCTTCCCCAGATTGAGCCGACCATGCTGATTCCAGTCATTCTTTCGGGCGGTGCCGGCACACGTTTGTGGCCGGTGTCACGGCGCCTGTTTCCGAAGCCGTTCATGACCCTGCCCGATGGCCAAACGCTGATCGAAAAAACCGCGCGCCGGGCCTTGGCAGTGGCATCCAGCGATGCGCTGATCTATACCGTCACCAGTCGCGACTACAGCTTTATCACCCGCGACGCCTATGCCGGTATCGCCGAGTTTGCACCCGAACGGCAGCGCTTTTTGTTTGAGCCAATGGCGCGCAATACGGCCCCGGCGGTGCTCGCCGCCGCCCTTGCCATCCAGCGCGAACAGGGCGATGACGCGCTGATGCTGGTGCTGGCGGCCGATCATCTGATCCAGAATCTGGCCGGGTTTGCCGACACCGTGGCCGCCGCAGCGCGGCTTGCCGCCAGCGGCCAACTCGCCACCTTCGGCATCGTGCCGACGCACGCCGAGACCGGCTATGGCTATATCGAATGCGGCGCCGCGCTCGGCAGTGACGGTTTTTCGATTGCCCGATTTGTCGAAAAGCCCGATGCCATGAGCGCGCAAGCCTACGTCGATAGCGGTCGCTATTTCTGGAACTCGGGCATGTTTTGTTTTCGCGTCGGCAGTTTGCTCGACGCCGCCAGCGCCGTCGCCGCCGAGGTACTGGGGTCTACTCGCGCCTGCTTTGCGGCCAGTCTCGGCGCTGACCACAGCCCGCCCGCGAGCGCGCTTGCCGCGAGCATCGTGCTCGATGCCGATACGCTGGCCCGGGTGCCGGCGATCTCGATCGACTACGCGGTGATGGAACGCGCCGACCAGCGCGCCGTGGTGCCCGCCACTTTCGACTGGAGCGATATCGGCTCGTGGACCGCGTTCAGCGACCTGGTACCGGCCGATAGCGTCGGCAATCGCAGTCGCGGGCGTTCGGTGCTGATCGCCAGCGAACGCAACTACGTGCAATCCAATGATCGGGTGATCGCCATGGTCGGCGTCAACGACCTGATGATCATCGACACCGAAGACGCCCTGCTGATTGCCCATCGCGATCAGGCGCAGTCGGTCAAATTGGTGGTCGATCAATTGCGTCTGCAACAACATCCATGCACCGACCTGCACCTGACCGTGCAGCGGCCCTGGGGCAGTTACACCGTGCTCGAAGACGCCGCCGACTGCAAGGTCAAGCGCTTGATCGTCAAGCCCGGACAAGTGCTGTCGCTGCAACGCCACCAACGCCGCAGCGAACACTGGACGGTGGTCAGCGGCAGCGCCAAAGTGCGCGTCGGCGACGCTACCTTTCTACTGCATCGCAACGAATCGGTATTCGTGCCGATGCAAACCCTGCACCGGCTGGAAAACCCGACCGATCAAGACATCGCCCTGATCGAAGTGCAATGCGGTGACTACTTCGGCGAAGACGATATTGAACGCCTGGAGGATCGCTATGGCCGTTGTTGATCGTTGCACAGCGCGCAGATTGCTGGCCTGCGCCCTACTGATCGCGAGCAGCGTTGCCGAGAGCGCACTCACGGTCACCCCGCTCAGCACACCCAGCGGCGCCAACGCCGCGCAACCGGCACTGGCTGCCGATCGCGACGGCGGTTTTATTCTCACCTGGCAAGAGAAATCTGGCGATAGCGCCTCCCTGCGTTTTGCCAAACTCGATCCGGCCGGCAAGGTGCAACGCAGCGGACTGATTGCCGCCAGCGCGCCCGATCAAAGCTGGTTCATCAACTGGGCGGATTTCCCTTCGCTCAGCGTGCTCGACAACGGCGACTGGGTCAGTTTCTGGTTGCAAAAATCCGCCGCCAGCGCCAGCCCTTATGCCTACGACATATACCTGACACGGTCCACCGATCAGGGCCGCCAATGGAGCGCCCGGTTGCTCAATGGTGACGGCACCGCCAGCGAGCATGGTTTTGTTTCACTGCTGCCCGCAGGCGGCGACCAAGTGCTGGCGCTGTGGCTGGACGGTCGCCATAGCGCCAGCCCGGAGATCGCCAAGGGCGAGGCGGCAGCGGATGACCACGCCTCGCACGCGGGCGCGATGAGTTTGCGCAGCGCGCTGGTGGATCGGCTCGGCCGCAGCACCCAGGAAACCGAAATCGATGCCCGCACCTGCGACTGCTGCAACACCGATGCGGTGC
>PEUI01000042.1:5372-6367 GCA_002785585.1 Lysobacterales bacterium CG02_land_8_20_14_3_00_62_12 | reverse complement strand
GCGACACCCGCTTCAGCGTTCGCGATCCACGTGGCCATTGGTCGGCGCCGCAACTGGTCCACGCCGACCACTGGCGGATCGCCGGCTGCCCGGTCAACGGCCCCGCCCTCGCCGTCCATGGCAAGCAAGTGCTCGCTGTCTGGTCCACCATGCAAGGCGAACCACTGATGGTCCGCGCCGCGCTCGGCACCCGCAAGGGCTTTGGCCGGATGATCGAAATCGAATCTGGCACCGAGACCCAGGGCCGCGTCGATGCGGCCGCCTTCGGTAACCAGAGTTTTCTGCTCAGCTGGCTCGGCGCCGACGCCAACACCTCCGGCAGCACCGACCACGCCACACCGCCATCAAGATCGCCCGCCTCGACCGCCACGGAAAATTGCACCCGGCACAAACCCTGGTCAGCCTTCCGGCCGGCCGCAACACCGGCTTCCCGCGGATGGCCAGCAACGGCAACACCGCCTTGCTCGTCTGGACCGAACCCAACGCCGAGGGCAGCGTGCTCCAACTCGTGCGGATCACCGACGCCAACAACAGCGCTGAGCCGGGTCCGAGCAGTCCGAAATATCCCAGATCAAAACCAGACTTCGACCGTGGCAGCGACTCCGGTCGGCCATGATAATCTGCGCACCTCGACGGTCATGGCCGCTTGCCTCGCAGATATTTCCACGCGACGGCTGGCCATGCCCATCAGCAACGCGCTACCCACCGCCCCGGCTTCGGCAGGGCACACGGAGGTGAGCGCTCATCAACCGTTACTTCCATCGAAGTTACTTCCATCGAAGTTACTTCCAACGAACCACCCACAACAAAGGACATCCCATGGCACGCGGCGTCAACAAAGTCATCCTGGTAGGCAACGTCGGCAAAGACCCGGACACGCGCTACACCGCCAGTGGCACGGCCCTCACCACCCTCAGCATCGCCACCAGCGAGCAGTGGACCGACAAACAAACCAACGAAAAGAAAGAACACACCGAATGGCATCGGCTGAAGTT
>PEUI01000042.1:0-5346 GCA_002785585.1 Lysobacterales bacterium CG02_land_8_20_14_3_00_62_12 | reverse complement strand
TCTTCGGCAGGCTTGCCGAGATTGCTGGTGAGTACCTGCGCAAAGGTTCGCAAGTTTATATCGAAGGCAAACTGCGCACCGACAAATACACCGACAAGGAAGGCGTTGTGCGTTACACCACCGACATCATCGTGGACGAAATGCAGATGCTCGGCGGCCGACCCAGTGGCGAGTCCAGCCATGGCGAAGAAGATCGCCCCGCCCGCAGCAGCAGCGGTGGTGGTGGCGACTACAGCAACCGCAGCGCGCCGGCCGCGGGCAACCGCCAAGCCCCTCCGGGACCCAGCAGCGCACCGTTCGAGGATGATGAAATTCCGTTCTGATCCGGGCCCGGCAAGGTCGGCGGCTACCGCTTGGCGGTAGCCGCTGGTGGCCATTAGCGGATGACGTCGATCAGCGGCGCGCGGCCTCAGCGATTGGTGGCGCGATACAGACGATGCTGCTCGATGTAGTCGAGCACCGGCTCCGGCACCAGCCAACGCAAGGATCGGCCAGCTTGCAACGCCGCGCGCACGGCGGTTGCCGAGATCGCCAACGGGGTCACCGGCAGACATAGCAGCGAGCCGTGAGCGGCCGCTAGCAGCGCACCGGTGGCGGTGGTTTCGCGCGACCGGGCCAGCGCCGTCAGCTCGGCTGACCAGGCCGTGCGACCGACCGCACCGGGGCGCGTGAGCACCACAACGTGCGCCAGTTCGAAGAGTTCCCGCCAGCGCATCCAGCTCGGTAGGTCGGCGAACGCATCGGCGCCTACCAGCATCATCAGCGGCGTGTCGGCACCCAACTCGGTGCGCAATTCGCCGAGCGTATCGACGCTGTAGCTGGGACCGGCCCGACGCAATTCACGATCATCGGCCTGCAATTGCGGCTGTTCGTTCACCGCCAGTTTGAGCATGGCCAGCCGATCCGCCGCACTTGCCCAGGGCTGCGGCCGATGCGGTGGCACCGGCGCTGGTAACAGCCGGACGATAGCGCCGAACGCTTCGGCGGCTTCCAGCGCAGCGCGCAAATGGCCGACATGGATCGGGTCAAAGGTGCCGCCCAAAATCAGCGTCGGCGTCGAGGCAAGAGACATTGCCATCTGCAATCGCCCGCGCTAGCCGGCCAGCATACGGCGGGGAAGACACTTTGCCAGGCGGCGATCCGCCGCGCTCAGCAACACCCGCTCCAGCGCCAGCCAGGCGTCGCCATCGGCGCGTCCCTTGGAGAGGCGATCCACCAGTGCCAGTTCGGCCAGACGCCGCTCCCAAAACGCCAGATCGCCGCGGGTCAAGGCAGCGCCGTAGGCCTGCAGGCGGGTACCGTAGACGCGCTCATTTTTGAGGGTTGCCGTCACCTGCGCCCGCGGCAACAGCGCGGCGCGCAGCAACAGCGCCAGCGAGTTGACCAACCAGCCCAACAAGCCTGCTACCTGCTCGCCCTCGGCCCGCAATCCCGCCAGCACCCGACGCACGCGGGTCGCATCACCGGCCAGCGCCGCTTCGGCCAGCGCAAAAACGTTGAAGCGCGCGTTGTCCGCCACCAGCGCCTGCAGGCGATCCACGTCGATGCTGCGGCCCTCGGCGAGCAGCGCCAATTTATCGATTTCCTGGGCGGCGGCGAGCAAATTGCCTTCGACCCGATCCGCCAACGCCTGCGCCGCTTGCGGGCTCAGCGGCAACTGGCGTGAACGGGCGCGATCCACAATCCAGGCCGGCAGCAGATTGAGATAAATCGGGTCGATCTGCACAAACATCCCGGCCCGCTCCACCGTCTGCGCCCACTTGCCGGCATTCTTTTTGTCCCATTCCATGGCGCTGATCATCAGCACGTCACTGCCATTGGCGTGGGCGCAATAGTCGACGATGGCGGCGGCGCCCTCGGCGCCGGGCTTACCGGTGGGCAGACGCAAATCCAGAATGCGTTGCGATGCGAACAGCGACAGCGATGCCCCCGCCCGCGCCAGATCGTCCCAATCAAAAGACGCCTCGACATTGAGTACATCGCGCTCGTGGTAACCGAGTTCTCGGGCCCGTAAACGCAAGCGATCAGCGGCTTCGATCAACAGCAACGGCTCGCTGCTGGCCAGCAAATACACCGGCTTGAGCGCCTTGGCCTCGCGCAGATGTCGATCAAACTGGGCCAGACCAAACACCATGGCCGGTCAGCGGCCGATCGCTTGCAGACGCAACAGCAACGCTTGCACCATCTCGCGGCGCAGCTCTTTGCGGGCCAGTTCGTCCTCCGCTGCGGCACCCAGCGCCTGGCTTTCATCGAAGCGATAATCGCGTTTGCGCTCGACCACGGTCGATCCGAGAATCGGCTTGCCGTGCTGATCGAGCACCTCAAACGTCACCCGATGCACGACCAGATATTCCTGTACTCGGGCGGCGCCGCTGAACGTCAGCGGCGTGGTCGCCTGGGTATCCGCCAGCACCCGCAACACGCTTGCTGGCGTTTCGTCGGCGTCGACCAATCGAATTCCCGACCGCAACAAGGCGCGACCGATTTCCTGCGGCAGCGTGCTGAAGGCATCGACCGATTCGATCCGCAAGGGATTCAAGATCGGGTTCAGTTCGACCGCTTCGCGCGGCTTGAAACCGCAGCCAGCGAGCAGCACCAGCAACCAACCCAGCGCGATTTGGACCAGACCATTCATGGCATTCCTTAAAGGCGACTAGCGACCACCAGCAAGCACTGGCGGCGACCGAAAAAGCACAATGACTAAACCACGATATTGACGATCTTGCCGGGCACCACAATGATCTTGCGCACGCTCTGTTCACCAAGAAAACGCGCAACGCCAGGCTCCGCCAACGCCCGTTGCTCGATCAGCTCGCGGCTGGCATCCACCGCCACTTCAATGGTGCCACGCAACTTGCCGCTGACCTGCACCGCCAGCGTGATGGTAGCGCGCAACAACGCCTGCGGATCGGCCACCGGATACGGCAGATCCTCGATCAAGGTTTCCGGGTGCCCCAGCGCCTGCCAGAGCGCGTGTGACAAGTGCGGCGTGATCGGATTGAGCAGCAGCACGATCGCCTCCCAGGCTTCCTGCTTCAGCGCCCGCCCAGGCGCGCTCAAGTCTTCGCTGCGGGTCAGCGTGTTCATCAATTCCATCACCGCGGCAATCGCAGTGTTGAAGGTGTGGCGACGGTCGACCGCTTCGCCGACTTTCTGGATGGTCTCGTGCAATTTGCGGCGAATCGCCAGTTGGTCGGCGTTGAGGCACGCCGGATCGAGGGCGATCACCGGACCCAATTGCCGATGCGCGTAGACCTCCCGCCACAACCGTCGCAGGAAGCGCGCCATGCCTTCGACACCGGATTCCGACCACTCCAGCGACAACTCCGGCGGCGCCGCAAACATCGAAAACAGCCGCACCGTGTCGGCACCGAACTGGTCGATCATGGTTTGCGGATCGACGCCGTTGTTCTTCGACTTGGACATCTTCTCGGTGCCCCCAATCTGTACCTCGGCGCCATCGCTGTGCAAGCGCGCACCGATCACCTTGCCACGCTCGTCGCGCACGGTCACGACTTCCGCCGGGTTGAACCAGGTGCGGACGCCATTGGCCGCCTCGCGGTAAAACGTATCGGCGATCACCATGCCTTGGCAGAGCAACTGGGTCGCCGGTTCGTCGCTGTTGACCAGCCCGGCATCGCGCATCAGCTTGTGAAAAAAGCGGAAATACAGCAGATGCAAAATGGCGTGTTCGATGCCTCCGATGTATTGGTCTACCGGCAGCCAGTAATTGGCCCGCTCATCAACCAGATCGTTGGCACCGGGCGAGGTATAGCGGGCGTAGTACCAGCTTGATTCCATAAATGTGTCGAAGGTGTCGGTCTCGCGCTCGGCCGGCCGACCACAGCTTGGGCACAGGCACTTTCGCCATTCCGGATCGGCCTTGATCGGCGACTTCACGCCATCGACCACCACGTTTTCTGGCAACAGCACCGGCAACGCTGCTTCCGGCACCGGCAGCGCGCCGCAGTGGCTGCAATAAATGATCGGAATCGGGCAGCCCCAATAGCGCTGGCGACTCACCCCCCAATCGCGCAGTCGGTAATTGACCCGGCGCTGGCCGACCTTGGTCTGCTCGAGCTCAGCCGCAATCGCGGCAAACGCCGCGCTGAACTCCAACCCATCAAAGCCACCGGAGTTGACGCAGCGTCCGTGCTCGGTATACGCCGCCGCGTCCAGGTCAACCACCCGGCCATCGAGCGGCGCAATCACCTGTCGAATCGGCAAGTCATATTTGCGCGCGTATTCCCAATCACGCTGATCGTGCGCCGGCACCGCCATCACCGCGCCGGTGCCATAGCCCATCAACACAAAATTGGCGACGTGGATCGGCAAGCGTTCGTGGCTGATCGGATGGATGGCGTAAACGCCGGTCGCCATGCCGCGCTTCTCCTGGGTCTCCAGGGTGGCCTCGGCCACCCCCACGTTGCGGCACTGCTGGCAGAACGCCGCCAACGCCGGATTCGCGGCGGCCGCTGCGGCGGCCAGCGGATGCTCGGCGGCAATCGACAGAAAGGTCACCCCGAGCAGCGTATCCGGGCGCGTGGTGTAAACCCGGATCGGCGCACCGCCGTCGACTTGAAACTCGATTTCCAAACCCTCGGAGCGCCCGATCCAGTTGCGCTGCATGGTCTTGACCGCGTCGGGCCAACCCGGCAGGTGGTCGAGTTCGCGCAGCAACTCCTCGGCATAATCGGTGATCCGGAAAAACCATTGCGGAATCTCGCGGCGCTCGACCGGCGCACCGGAGCGCCAGCCGCGACCGTCGATCACCTGCTCGTTGGCCAGCACGGTCTCATCGACCGGGTCCCAGTTCACCACCGAATTCTTGCGATAGACCAAGCCTTTCTGGAACAAGCGCGTAAAGAACAACTGCTCCCAGCGATAGTAATCCGGGCGACAAGTCGCAAACTCGCGGGTCCAGTCGATCGCGTAACCGAGCGCTTGCAACTGCTGCTTCATGTGCGCGATGTTTTGATAAGTCCACGCCGCTGGCGGCACCTGATGCTTGATCGCGGCGTTCTCCGCCGGCAAGCCGAACGCATCCCAGCCCATCGGTTGCAGCACATTGTGGCCGGTCATGCGGTGGTGGCGGCTGATCACATCGCTGATCGTGTAATTGCGCACATGCCCCATGTGCAGCGCCCCCGACGGATAGGGCAACATCGCCAGGCAAAAATACTTCGGTTTGGGGCTGTGCTCGTTCACCTCGAACGCATGGTGAAGATTCCAGTAGGCCTGGGCGGCGGCCTCAATGGCCTTGGCATCGTAGGACTCGTGCATACTCATTCGCCAACCGGTTGCCCGGCCGTGCTCGCATCAACAGAATGCGCCAGACTAGCGCAG
>PEUI01000274.1 GCA_002785585.1 Lysobacterales bacterium CG02_land_8_20_14_3_00_62_12 | reverse complement strand
CGCGATTTTTCACCAATGGAGTGCAACATGTCTGTCGAAAACGTATTGAAACTGATCAAAGACCACGAGATTGAGTTCATCGATTTGCGATTTGCCGACCTGCGTGGGGTGCAACACCACGTCGGCTTTCCCGCCAGCGGGGTCGATGCCAGCCTGTTTGAAGACGGCAAAATGTTCGATGGTTCGTCGATCGCTGGCTGGAAAGGCATCAACGAATCCGACATGGTGCTGATGCCCGATGTCGGCTCGGCGGTGATCGACCCGTTCACCGAACACGCGACGCTGATTCTGGTCTGCGATGTGCTCGAACCCTCGACGATGCAGGCTTACGGCCGCTGCCCGCGTTCGGCCGCCAAGCGTGCCGAGGCCTTCGTCAAATCCAGCGGCGTCGCCGACTCGGCATTTTTCGGGCCGGAACCCGAGTTCTTTATTTTCGACAGCGTGCGCTATCAGAACACCATCAACGCGGCCAGTTTCGAGATCGATTCCGAAGAAGCCGCCTGGAGTTCCAACCGCAAGTTCGAGTCTGGCAATAGCGGTCACCGACCCGGCATCAAGGGCGGCTATTTCCCGGTGGCCCCGGTCGATGCGCTCGGCGATATCCGCGGTGAAATGTGCAAGCTACTGGAAGGCATGGGGCAAACCGTCGAAGTGCATCACCACGAAGTGGCCACCGCCGGCCAATGCGAGATCGGCGTCAAGTTCAACACCCTGGTGCAAAAGGCCGACGAGTTGTTGAACATGAAATACATCGTCAAGAACGTCGCCCACCGCAATGGCAAGACCGCCACTTTCATGCCCAAGCCGCTGGTCGGCGACAACGGTTCCGGCATGCATGTCCACCAATCTTTGGCCAAGGCCGGGCAGAACCTGTTCTCGGGTGATGGTTACGGTGGCCTGTCGCAATTGGCACTCTGGTACATCGGCGGCATCTTCAAGCACGCCCGCGCGATCAACGCCTTTACCAACTCCACCACCAACAGTTACAAGCGCCTGGTGCCGGGTTTCGAGGCGCCGGTGATGCTCGCCTATTCGGCGCGCAACCGTTCAGCATCGTGCCGCATTCCTTGGGTATCCAGCCCCAAGGGCCGACGCATCGAAATTCGCTTTCCGGACCCGGTCAATTCCGGCTACCTGACTTTTACCGCCTTGCTGATGGCGGGTCTGGACGGCATCCGCAACAAGATTGATCCGGGCGAGGCCATGGACAAAGACCTCTACGACCTGCCGCCGGAAGAAGGCAAGAAAATCCCGACCGTCTGCCATTCACTCGACCAGGCGCTCGACGCGCTCGATCAGGATCGCGATTTCCTCAAAGCCGGCGGGGTGTTTACCGACGACCTGATCGACGGTTACATCGAATTGAAAATGCAGGAGGTCACCAAGTTCCGCGCTGCCACCCACCCACTGGAGTTTCAGATGTACTACTCGATTTAAGCAGCGTCAGGCGCGAATCGCCGTTGTGCGAGCGTCGACAAGCGTCGTGATTGTCGAAGTTGTCGAAAAATCACGGCCCTTCTCGGCGCTCCCACAGTCGCTCCGTTCTTGCGCTGTGATCGACGCGCCACGCCCGTCTCCCAAACCGCTTACCAGACCACTTCGGCCATCGAGCAATTGAGTCCGGAGCCAATGCCGAGCAGGCCGATCCGATGACCTTTTTTGAGGCGACCCAATTCTTTCAGTTTGGACAGCGCAATCGGCACCGAGGCCGGGCCGATATTGCCGAACTCGGGGAACACCGTAAGCATCTTTTTCGGGTCGATGCCAAGCAGTTCGCAGATCGCGGTGGTGTGTACTTTGCTGATCTGATGGACGACGAACTCATCGAGCTCGCCGCTGGCCCAGCCCAGACTGGCGCGGGCCGCCTGAAAAGTCTTGGCGGCCAATTTCAAGCCTTCCACCAGCAAGCTGCGGGTGTCGGTGACCATGCGATCCAGATTGCCGCGACATAGGTGCGAAAAATTGGTCGCCGCCCGCGTCACACAACCCAGATAGCGGTGGCCGTCCGGGGCCAGCTCGGAACGCGCCATCACCATCGCGGCGGCCCCCGAACCCAGGGTCAACGACGCAAACTCGTTGCGGAACTGCTCGGCGCTCACGTCCGGTAGCAGCATCCGTTCGATGGTACGCTCGCTGATGGTGTCGGCGGTTTCACCATCGACGATCAAGGCGTATTCGATATCGCCGCGCTCGATCATTCGTGCGGCAATATCCATACCATTGAGGAACGCCAGACAGGCATTGCCGACATCGAAGTTCTGGCAGGTATCGGCCAGACCCAGATTGCCGTGAATGATGCTGGCGGTGCTTGGCTCCAGATAATCCCGACACACCGAGGTATTGATCAGGATACCGATGCTCTCGTACGCCACGCCACTTTCCGCCAATGCTTTTTGTGCCGCCATGGTCGCCGCATCCGAAGGCTGCATTGGCCCGCCCCACATCCGTCGGGCGTTGATACCGGCGACATCCACCAACAAGTTGTCGCGCACCCCGAGTCGATCCAGTGTTGGCTGCAGACGCTCCATGATGGCGGCGGATGTCAGCCGCACTGGGGCATCGATATGGGTAACACTGACAATCGAAACGTGCTTGTACAACATGGGGGTCTGGTCCGGAAGCGCGATGAGGGCCGACAGGCTAGCGCACTGGCCGCGGTATTACCAAGTCGGGTTGGCTGGTTACCGGTGATTGCTGCCGCATCGGCGCGGCCGCCAGCCCGACCGCCGGTGCGGCTGCGTCATACTAGCGGGCTCCAGTAACGTGATTGCCGATGGATGTCTCGCATCTGATTGATCCACTCAACCCGGCCCAGCGCGAAGCGGTGTGCGCGCCGACCGGGCATTATCTGGTGCTGGCCGGCGCCGGCAGCGGCAAAACGCGGGTGCTGACGCATCGCATTGGCTGGCTGACCGAAGTCGAACGGGTGTCGCCCTGGTCGATCCTCGCGGTGACGTTTACCAACAAGGCCGCGGGCGAAATGCGTCACCGCGCCGAGCAGTTGATGCCAAGTGGCACGCGTGGCTTGTGGATCGGGACCTTTCACGGCATCGCCCACCGCTTGTTGCGCCAGCATTGGCGCGAGGCCGGTTTGCCGGAGACCTTTCAAATTCTCGACGCCGACGATCAGACGCGTTTGCTCAAGCGCATCATCAATGGTCTCGGTCTGGAAGAGGCACGCTGGCCGGCGCGGCAAGCCGCCGCGCTGATCAATGGCTGGAAAGACGAAGGCAAGCGTCCCGGCGCCATCCCGGTCGATTTCAATCCGGCGTTGAAGACGCAGATCGATATTTACCGCAACTATGAAGAGCACTGTCAGCGTTCTGGATTGGTCGATTTTGCCGAGTTGCTGCTGCGCGCCCACGAACTCTGGCTCAACCACGATGAATTGCTCAAGCATTACCGCGAGCGCTTTCGGCATTTGTTGATCGACGAATTTCAGGACACCAACACGCTGCAGTACGCCTGGATTCGTCTGCTCGCTGGGGCCACCGGGCAAGTGTTCGTGGTCGGCGACGACGATCAAGCGATTTACGGTTGGCGTGGTGCCAAGGTCGAGAACGTGCAGCAATTTTTGCGTGATTTTCCGGGGGCGAAAACACTTCGACTGGAACGGAACTACCGTTCCACCGGCAACATTCTGATTGCGGCCAATGCGGTCATCGCCAACAATCCCGGGCGCCTTGGCAAGCAACTGTGGACCGAAAGCGAGCTCGGCGAGGCACTCGATCTGTATGCCGCGTACAACGAGCAGGACGAAGCGCGCTTCGTGATCGATCGCATCAAACAGGCAGTTCGCGAGGGCGGCCGCAATGACGGCTGCGCCATTCTCTACCGTTCCAATGCGCAATCGCGGCTATTCGAAGAAGCGCTGATGGTCGAGGCGATTCCCTACCGGGTTTACGGCGGCCTGCGGTTTTTTGATCGCATGGAAATCAAGGATGCCTTGTCGTATTTGCGGCTATGCGGCAATCGCCACGATGACGCAGCGTTCGAGCGGGCGGTGAACACGCCGCCACGAGGCATCGGCGAGCGCACTTTGGACGCGCTCCGCAGCCGTGGCCGTGACCAGAAATTGTCGATGTGGGACGCCGTCCAGGCCGAGCTGGCCGGTGGGCTGTTGGCGGCACGCGCCAAAGCGGCGCTGCGGGCGTTCGCCGAACTGATCGAGCAGTTGGCACGCGAGCATGATGCGCTGACCCTGGCCGAACAAATGGCCAATGTCATCGAGCGATCGGCACTGAAAGCACACTACCAAGCGAATGCCAAAGGCCAGGCCGAATCGCGTCTGGAAAATCTCGACGAATTGATCAACGTCGCCGCGCGATTTGAGCGCAGCCCGGAGGATCGCGAAGCGGGTTTGTCCGAGTTGGCAGCGTTTCTGGCGCACGCCGCGCTGGAAGCCGGCGATGCCGAGGGCGAGGCCTGGGAAGATTGCGTGCAACTGATGACCCTGCACTCGGCCAAAGGCCTGGAGTTTCCGCTGGTGTTCCTGGTCGGCCTGGAAGATGGCCTGTTTCCGAGCCAAAAATCACTGGACGAAGAAGGTCGGCTGCAGGAGGAACGCCGACTGGCTTATGTCGGCATCACCCGCGCCCGCCAAAAGCTGGTGCTGTGTTATGCCGAGTCGCGACGCTGGCACGGCATGGATACGTTCAATCGGCCATCGCGATTTTTGAGCGAGATGCCGAACACCGTGCTGCAGGACGTGCGGCCCCGCGTGCAGGTGGCTCGCCCAAGCGCATTTGGCCGCAATGCCAGCAGTTTTCTCGCCGAACGCGGGCTTCTACGCGGCGGCGTGGTGGAAACCCCACCGATCAAACTCGGCGCGAACGTGCGTCACGCCAGTTTTGGCGATGGCGTCGTTACCGATTTCGAAGGCGCCGGTGCGCACGCCCGCGTGCAGATCAACTTCGCCAACTCCGGTCGCAAATGGCTGGTGCTTGGCTTCGCCCAGCTCACCGTGTTGTAGAGCGCCGAGGCCGTAGCGCGCCGAAACCTACAGTAAATGTGTGCGCTTCTGTAGTGTGGATAAGCGCAGCGCATCCACCTGTCAGAGGACGGAAGACAGACGACAGAGGACAGAAGTTGGTGGATGCGCTGCGCTTATCCACCCTACTTCCCGCCATGACTTCCCGCCATCAACACAGGTCTTGCCATGGATTGAACCCTTCGGCAAGCCTCAACGCCGATAGCGTGAGACCGATTCCAGGTAGTCGGCCAAGCTGTTGTTCACCGCCTCGCTGCCTTTTTGTTCGGCACTGGTGTTGGTGAAATCCACCTTGGTATTGATGCCAGCGCCGATCACCGAGCGATCAAACACGTCGTAGGTGCGCACGTGCAAATTGGCCGAATACAAGGTATCGCGGCGACCGTAAAACTGCAGTTCCGAGGTTCCCAGTGGCTCGGCCTTGATCACCGTGACCGCGCTCACATTGTTGGCCCGCGCCAACAACCCGAGCAATCTGGGAACGTCCGGACGGCGGCTGTTCAAGATCGCGTTCATGCCCGGAATGGCGTCTTCATCGGCCAGCCGAAAACCTTGCTCGCTGAGCGCCGCTTCCAGCGTACGTTCGGCGGCGCTGGTGAGGCCACGATCACCGATCGCGAGCACCATGATGCGGGGTGGTCCCGCCGGGCGTTGCGGTTTGGGCGCGGCCGCGATCCGTGCCACCGCTGGGCGTGGCGCTTCGGTGACGGCCGTGTTGATCGCCGTCGGCGCCTCGGCGCTGGCGGTTGCCGGCGCTGACGCTGGCGCCATCGCCGTCTCGGTGCCCGCAGATTCCAGCGCCTTGCGACTCTGCGCCAGATCATTCAGTGCCTGTAGTCCGGGCGCGTTGTCGGGGGTTTCTTCGCCATCGTCACTGGCGGCGATACCGGTATGGGTAGGCTGCGCTTCAGCGGCGTCCGCCACCGTGCTGGCGCTATCCGCGTTCGTCGGCGTCGTTGCCGTGGATTGGCCGGCCGTGCCAGCGCCGATAAACGGCAATTGATCGCGGAACGCGAACGCGGTGCCAACCAGGGCCAACACCAGCGCCGCAGCCACCAACCAGGGACCACGGCGCCGCGGCGACGAGCCACGATCCATTACCGTCACGTGCGCAGCGATTCCAGGCGCAGTCGCTGGACCCGGCACCGCCGCCACTTGCGCGGTGGCTGGGGTCAGCCGAGTGGCACCCGGCAGCGGCGGCGGTGTCGGCAAGTTCGACAGCGGCAACGCCGGCGTATCGCGCGACAGCGCCGCCGGTGTCGGCAAGCTGCCGATCGTGGTCGATGCCGCCAACGGCAATTTGGCGCGGACGCTGATCGGCCCGCCCTTCTGAATGGCGGGCAGATGCTGCAACGCCGCCACTAGATCGTGGCAACTGGCATAACGATCCGCCGGTTCCTTGGCCACCATCCGGGAGAGAATCTGAGCCAATTCGGCATCGACTTCACCATTGAGCTGGCGCACGTCGGGCACTTCCGCACGTACCACTTCAAGCAACAAGCCGAGCGGCGATTCATCGGTGAATGGCATCCGTCCGGTCAGCATCTCAAACAGCACGATGCCGAGCGAGAAGATATCCGAGCGCAGATCCATCGGCTTGGCCAAACAGACTTCCGGCGACAAGTAGCCTGGGGTACCAACGAACTCTCCGGTCGCGGTAAGTTTTTTGGAAAAATCCTGCTGTGCCAGGGCGATGCCGAAGTCGGCGATCTTGATCGTGCCGCGCGTCGTCAACATCAGATTGGCGGGCTTGATATCGCGGTGGACCACGCCGGCATCGTGCGCTACCGCAAGGCCGAGCGCGGTCTGGTGGATCACCTTGGCGGCTTGGTCCGGCGTCATCCGGCCTTCGCGCTTGAGGAATGAAGACAGCGATTCGCCCTCGACAAACTCCATCGCGAAAAACGGTTGATTCTGGTCTTCACCAATAAAATAAATCTGAATGATGTGGGCGTCATTGAGCTGCGCCATCGCCCGCGCTTCGCGCAAAAAACGCTCCTTCACACTTTCATCGTGCGACAGCGATTCGGACAGCGTCTTGATCGCCACATAGCGATTGAGTGCCGACTCGAAGCCTTTGTAGACGACGCCCATGCCGCCGCGCCCCAACTCGCAAACCACATCATAATGACCGACTTTCGTGCGCATCTGCATTCCCCATCTAGGTTGAATCACGGACCTTTCCTGCACTTTCGCCGACTGGCGGTAGTGCCATTGAGCGGCCCGAGAATATCACCGCAATCTGAACGCCAACCCAGCTTTTGGGCGCATGGCTGGCATACACTTCGGCATTCATTCATCCAAGGACTCATCATGCAACGCCGCCACTTGCTCGCTGGTGCCAGCGCCGCTGCGCTCGCCGCCTGTTCGCGCCCAACGCCGGGCCAATCCGGGGCGACCGCGGTCGGTCGCAAGTTGCAATGGAAGATGGTGACTTCCTGGCAACCCAATTTTCCGGGTCTCGGCGCTGGCGCGGCACGGCTGGCGGAGATGATCGGGCGCGCCAGCGGTGGGCGCTTGACGATCAAGGTCTACGGCGGCAATGAGCTGGTGCCACCGTTTGAAGTATTCGATGCGGTGTCGCGCGGCACCGCCGAAATGGGCCACAGCGCCGCCTACTATTGGAAAGGAAAGAACGCCGCTGCGCCGTTTTTCTGTGCCGTGCCGTTCGGCCTCAATGCGCAGGAAATGAATGGCTGGCTGTACCACGGTGGTGGCTTGGAATTGTGGCGCGAACTCTACGCGCCGTTCAATCTGGTGCCGTTTCCGGCGGGCAATACCGGCGTGCAAATGGCCGGCTGGTTTAATCGAGAAATCACCGCAGTCAGTGACTTCAACGGATTGAAAATGCGCATCCCAGGTCTCGGCGGCGATGTCATGAGCCGCCTCGGCGCCACCGCCGTCAACATCCCGGGGGCGGAGATCTACACCGCCATGCAAACCGGCGCGCTGGATGCCTGTGAGTGGGTCGGCCCCTACAACGACCTGGCTTTCGGCTTGTTCCGGGTGGCCAAGTATTGCTATTACCCGGGCTGGCAAGAACCCGGGCCGACACTCGAATGCCTGCTCCACAAGCCCGCTTACGAAGCCCTGCCCGACGATCTGAAAGCCATCGTCGAAGTCTGTTGCCAAGCCATCAATGACGACATGCTGGCCGACTACACCGCGCAAAATCATCGGGCCATGCGCAGCCTGATCGATGAGCACAAGGTCGCGTTTCGCCGCTTGCCCGATCCGGTGCTAAACGCACTGCGCCAGGCTGCACAAGAAGTAGTCGGCGAATTGGCCGCCAGCGATCCGTTCGCCCACCGCGTGTTCGATTCTTTCAGCGCGTTTCGTGAGCAGGTGCGCGTTTGGCACGGCATCAGCGAAGTTCCGTTTTATCAGGCACGGGGTTGAGATTCGGCCAGGCAGCGCTCTGCTCCGCGCCTCTCCCCCGCTTGCGGGGGAGAGGCCGGGAGAGAGGGGCTGTTGATCTGCTCCTCTCCCCCGCTTGCGGGGGAGAGGCCGGGAGAGAGGGGCTGTTGCTGTTGCTCTGGCTTTCGCGGCTCACCATCAAACCTCCAGATCAAAATCCAAAGCCCCTCTCCCCAACCCCTCTCCCACCAGTGGGAGAGGGGCTCAGAGCCAAAGCCCATCTCCCCAACCCCTCTCCCACCAGTGGGAGAGGGGCTCTTGATTTGCCCCCGCTGGCGGGGGAGCGGTTCATGTCCAGAGTCGGCCGTGGGCCCGCAAATACTCGACGATCCGGGTGGCCGATTGTTCCGCCGATTGGCTGGCGGTGTCGATCAGCAACTCAGGCCTGAGCGGCGCTTCATAGGGCGAATCGACGCCGGTGAAGTTCTTCAGTTGGCCGCGCCTAGCTTTTTGATAAAGCCCCTTCACATCGCGATTTTCGGCAGTACTGAGCGGGGTATCGATAAAGACTTCAATGAACTCATCCGCCGCGAACAAGGCGCGCGCCATACCGCGCTCGCTGCGAAACGGTGAAATAAACGCCGTCAGCACGATCAAACCGGCGTCGACCATCAATTTAGCAACTTCGGCGACGCGGCGGATATTTTCGACGCGATCAGCCTCGGTAAAACCGAGGTCCTTGTTCAAGCCGTGACGCACGTTGTCACCATCCAGCAGGTAGGTGTGACGGCCGATCGCGTGCAACTGTTTTTCGACCAGATTGGCAATGGTGGACTTGCCGGCACCGGACAAGCCGGTAAACCAAAGCACGCACGGTTTCTGCTGTTTTTGCCGGGCATGCGCCGGCTTGCCAATGTCGATGGCTTGCCAATGGACGTTATCCGAACGACGCAGCGCAAAGTGCAACAGCCCCGCGCCCACGGTTTGCTGACTGATGCGGTCGATCAGAATAAAACCACCCAATTCTCGGCTCTCGGCGTAGGGCGCAAAGGCGATGTCCTGATCCAGCGAGAGCTCGGCGACACCGATGTCGTTGAGCGCCAACAGATCGGTCGGTTGGTGCTCCAGGGTATTGACGTCGATTCGGTATTTCAGCGGCGCCACCGTCGCCTGCACGGTACGACAACCGATCTTCATCAAATAGCTGCGGCCACGCAACAGCGGCGCTTCGTTCATCCAGATCAGTGTCGCCTCGAACTGATTGCCGATCATTGGTGGCTGCGCGGCGGCGGCGATCACGTCGCCGCGACTGATATCGAGTTCGTCGCGCAAAGTCAGCGTGATCGCCTGCCCGGCCGCCGCCTGTTCGAGGTCACCGGCAGCGGTAACGATGCGGGCAACCACCGACTCGCGACCAGAGGGCAGCACGCGGACACGATCACCGGGCCGCAACTGTCCGCTGACCAAGGTGCCGGCATAGCCACGAAAATCGGCGTTTGGGCGATTCACCCACTGCACCGGAAAGCGCATCGGCTGGGTACTGGCACGATCCGGAATCGGCACCGTTTCCAAATGTCTGAGCAGACTCGCCCCTTGATACCAAGGCATCTGCGAACTTGGCTCAATCAGATTGTCGCCGTGCGCTGCCGACACCGGAATGCAAGTGCTGTGCTCGATGCCAATGCGCGCGGCAAACTCGCGGTACTCATCGGCGATGCGGGCAAATACCGCCGATGAATAGTCGACCAGATCCATTTTGTTGACCGCCAGCACCACTTCGCGAATGCCCAGCAAGGCAACGATATGGCTGTGCCGTCGGGTCTGCGGCAGCAGCCCCTTGCGTGCATCCACCAACAGGATCGCCAAGTCCGCGGTCGAGGCCCCGGTCACCATGTTGCGCGTGTATTGCTCGTGTCCGGGGGTATCGGCAACGATAAACTTGCGCCGTGCGGTGGCAAAAAACCGATAAGCCACATCGATCGTGATGCCCTGCTCACGCTCCGCCGCCAAGCCATCGAGCAACAGCGCGTAATCCATCTCGGCGCCGCGGGTGCCGTGACGTCGCGAGTCATCGACCAACAGCGCCAATTGATCGTCGAGCAAATTGTGCGAGTCGAACAACAGCCGACCAATCAGCGTGCTTTTGCCATCATCAACGCTGCCGCAGGTGAGGAAGCGCAGCAAATCCTTGGTTGGGGCAAGTACCGTAGTGGCCACAGCGCTCATCAGAAATAGCCCGCCTGTTTCTTGCGTTCCATTGATGCCGCAGCATCGTGATCGATCAGCCGACCTTCGCGCTCGGAGGTTTTGCTGCGCTGCATTTCAGCGACGATGGCCGCCAGGCTATCGGCGTCCGATTCGATCGCCCCGGTCAACGGATAGCAACCCAGCGTGCGAAAGCGCACTTTGCGCATCATCGGCACTTCGCCCGGCAACAGCGGCAAGCGTTCATCATCGACCAGGATCAAGGCACCGTCGCGCTCGACCACCGGGCGCAGCGCCGCAAAATACAGCGGCACCACCGGGATCTGCTCGCGTTCAATGTATTGCCAGATGTCGAGCTCGGTCCAGTTCGACAGCGGAAATACCCGAATGCTCTCGCCGGGCAGACTGCGGCTGTTGTACAGGTTCCACAGCTCCGGCCGCTGCTGTTTTGGGTCCCAGCGCTGCGCGGCATTGCGGAACGAAAACACCCGCTCTTTGGCGCGGGATTTTTCCTCATCGCGACGGGCGCCGCCAAAAGCAGCGTCAAAACCGTACTGGCTCAGCGCCTGTTTCAGCCCTTCGGTTTTCCATAGGTCGGTATGCACCGCCGAACCATGGGTAAACGGGTTGATGCCACGCGCCAGGGCCTCTGGATTCTGGTGCACCAACAATTGCATACCCAGTTCCGCCGCCATCTGATCCCGCAGCGCATACATGGCCTTGAACTTGAAGGTCGTATCCACATGCAACAACGGAAACGGCGGTGGCGCTGGAAAAAAAGCCTTCTGCGCCAGACGCAACATCACCGCGCTGTCCTTGCCAATGGAATAAAGCATCACCGGTCGTGCGCATTCGGCCACCACCTCACGCAAGATGTGGATACTTTCGGCTTCGAGCCGATCCAGTGCGGTCAACGGTGAAACTGCGGTCATCGCGCGGGTGCCAGTCGGTCGCTGCAATCGTGCAGGCTATTGGAGTCAGAAGATTTCAGCAATCCCCAAACACGTTATGTGTAGAGACCCATTGGTAATGTCCCCCTTTCGCTAAGGATAGACGCATGCTCCGAAGCATTGCCTGTCGATTTTTAGTTTGCCGGACGAGCTCGTCGGCACATTCAACGATGCCTGGGACCGTGCCCCAACCGACTTTAATTTCCAACGGGCGGCACTGAGATGTATGTCGTCTACAGCGAATCCATGCTGGCACCGGCACCGGGCAGCTCGCCCAGCGCCGCCAAACCGCGGCCGGTAGTGGCGGCATGGAAAGCATTGGACCCGAGTTTGCAATGCATCGAGCCACTGCTGGTGACGCGCGCGCAGTTGGCGTTGGCGCATGACCGGGATTTTGTCGATCAAGTGCTCGATGGCCGCATCGCCAACGGCTTCGGCAGCATCAGTGCCGCCGTCGGCCAATCCTTGCCGTACACCTCCGGAGCAATGTTGCGCGCGGCGCGACTTGCCATCGATGACCGCAGCGCCGTAGCCGCGCCGGTATCGGGTTTTCATCATGCCGGTTGGAATTTCGTCGGTGGCTACTGCACCTTCAATGGCTTGCTGGTGACTGCGCAGGTGCTGAAACACGAGGGTCGTGCGCGCCGCGTCGGCATCCTCGATTACGACATGCACTACGGCGGCATTGGCAGCGCCGACATCATCCAGCGGTTGTCGCTGGATTGGGTCACCCACACCAGTGCCGGCGCAACTTAGGCGCAGCCGGAACGAGCCGAAACTTTCATGAACCAGATCGAGCACGACCTCAATCGACTGGCGCGTTGTGACGTAGTGCGCTACCAAGCCGACGCCGATCCGCATATCGAAGATCCGCTCGGTGGTTTGCTCAGCACCGAGCAACTCGCCGAGCGCGATTTGCTGGTGTTTCAATGCTTGCGTCAACGCAAAATCCCGGTGGCGTGGAACCTGGCCGGGGGCTATCAACGACCACTCAGCAAGGTGATCGCAATCCACTGCAACAGCTACCGCACCTTTCGTGCCATATGGGCAAACCCGCTGTCCTGATCGCACCGCGCTGGCCCGGTCGCGAACGCGCTGCGCTCGGCACCAAGCGGAGCACTGCGGCGGCGATTGGGTGACACACCGAACCCGCTGGCGCCAACCGTTGCGAGCCTTGGCGCTGGTGGTAGATTGCGCCTTGGTCGGTGGCGCTGTGCCGGCCCAAGGTGTACGACGCAGGTGGCTCGACGTCGAAAGTTCGCCGGGTTCGGCGCCCTTAAGGCATCCCGGTTTTGCTGGCATCCAAACGAGGAGGATCGATCATGCTATACGCCGCCCCAGGCACCGCCGGTGCCAAAGTGCAGTTCAAGGCCCGCTACGACAACTTTATTGGCGGAGCGTGGACGCCGCCGGTCAAGGGCCAGTACTTCGACAATGTCAGCCCGATCACCGGCAAAGTGTTTTGTCAGGCGGCACGTTCGACCGCCGAAGATATCAATCTGGCGCTGGATGCTGCCCATGCCGCCGCCGGTGCCTGGGGCCGCACGGCGGTGGCCGAACGCGCCAACCGCCTGAACCAGATCGCCGATCACATGGAGCAACATCTGGAAGCACTGGCCTATGCCGAATGCGTGGACAACGGCAAGCCGATCCGGGAAACACTGAATGTCGATATCCCACTGGCGATCGATCATTTTCGTTATTTTGCCGGTTGCATTCGTGCCCAGGAAGGTGGCGTCGGCGAGATCGACAACGACACCGTGGCTTACCATTTTCACGAGCCGCTGGGCGTGGTCGGACAAATCATTCCGTGGAATTTCCCAATCCTGATGGCAGTGTGGAAGCTGGCCCCGGCGCTGGCCGCCGGCAACTGCGTGGTGCTCAAACCAGCCGAGCAGACCCCCGCCAGCATCATGGTGTTGATGGAACTGATCGCCGACCTGCTGCCGCCGGGCGTGCTCAATGTGGTCAATGGGTTTGGCCTGGAAGCCGGCAAACCGCTGGCATCCAGCCCGCGCATTGCCAAGATCGCGTTTACCGGCGAAACCACCACCGGTCGCCTGATCATGCAATACGCCAGCCAGAACATCATTCCGGTGACACTGGAACTGGGCGGCAAATCGCCGAATATTTTCTTTGCCGACGTGATGGATCAGGATGATGATTTTTTTGACAAAGTGCTCGAGGGTTTCACCATGTTCGCGGTCAATCAGGGCGAGGTTTGCACCTGCCCGTCGCGGGCGCTGATCGAAGCCTCGATCTACGACAAGTTCATCGCCCGCGCGCTCCAGCGGGTCGCCGCGATCAAGGTCGGCAACCCGTTGGACACCGACACCATGATGGGCGCGCAGGCGTCCAGCGAGCAACTGGAAAAAATCCTCGCCTACATCGATATCGGCAAACAGGAAGGCGCCCAAGTGTTGATCGGCGGCGCCCGCAATGTGTTGGCGGCAGAACTGAAGGACGGCTATTACGTGCAGCCGACTTTGTTCAAGGGCCACAACAAGATGCGCATTTTCCAGGAAGAAATCTTCGGCCCGGTGCTGGCAGTGACCACGTTCAAGAACGAGGCCGAAGCCTTGGCGATCGCCAACGATTCACTCTATGGCCTCGGCGCCGGCGTGTGGACGCGCAGCACCCATACTGCCTACCGCATGGGCCGTGGTATCCAGGCTGGCCGGGTCTGGACCAACTGCTACCACGCTTATCCGGCACACGCCGCATTTGGCGGTTACAAGCAGTCCGGCATCGGTCGCGAAAACCACAAGATGATGCTCGACCATTACCAGCAGACAAAAAATCTGCTGGTCAGCTACAGCACCAAGAAGTTGGGGTTTTTCTAAAACGAGCAAAAGCTGGCGGGAGACCGGCGACTTGCGTAGGAAGGCGGCAGCAACCTTTGTCGGCTCCGCGCCTGCGGCGCTTGAGCCGACCTACGACTTTGCTCCTCTCCCCCGCTCGCGGGGGAGAGGTCGGGAGAGAGAGACTCTCGCTCTGCTCCTCTCTCCCGCTCGCGGGAGAGAGGCCGGGAGAGAGGGGCTTTTGATCTTGCGCTCAGGCTGCTGCTATCTAGCTGAAAGATCAAAGTCCAAAGCCCCTCTCCCCAACCCCTCCCCCGCAAGCGGGGGAGGGGCTTAGAGCCAGAGCCGTCTCTCCACAACCCTCCCCACAACCCTCCCCACAACCCTCCCCACAACCCTCTCCCCAACCCCTCTCCCCGTCTCCCGTCTCCCGCTCCGCCATTCCCGGAAAAATCATGGTCGATCAAGTCATCGCCACCCCAGCCGCGTTGGAGCTGATCGCCACGCTGCAAGCTAAACACGGTGCGCTGCTGTTTCATCAGTCCGGCGGTTGCTGTGATGGCAGCGCGCCGATGTGTTTTGCGGTGGGCGAGTTCATCCTCGGCGATGCCGACATCGCCCTGGGTGAAATCGGTGGCTGCCGGTTCTACATGAGTCGCGCGCAGTTCGATTATTGGCAGCACACCCAGTTGATCATCGACGTGGTGCCCGGGCGCGGCGGCATGTTTTCGCTCGAAGGTGCCGAAGGCCTGCGCTTTCTCACTCGCTCGCGGCTGTACACCGATGCAGAATCGGCGGAACTGGCAACCACCGCAAAGTAAAAGGGCCGTGACGCCATGCACGCCGAACTGGTCCACGGTCTGAAAGATGCCGGCACACCGGAAGCGTAGGCGGTGCGCTACGGTGCGTTCGGCAGCCGCGGAATGCCCATATCGTCGCGCACTTCGGCGACCGGCAGCGGCGCCAGCAGATCGTCGTTTTGATGCTTGCCGATCAGTGGTTGTGGGCGCTCGCCATGCTGCACGGCGAGCGCGTTGCTGAGCGCGCGGGCGGCGCGTTCGGCATCACCCTGCTCGGCGTAACTGCGGCCAAGTTCTTCCCAGATCACCGACTTCAGCGCGTCGTCGCTGGTGTAAGCCAGTGCCCGTTGCAGGAAGTTTTCGTTCTTGATCCAGTGGCGTTCTTGCCGTGCCAAGCGGCCGAGCGTGAGCAACAGCGCGCTGTCCTGGGCATGATCGCTCAACCACGCCTCGGCGCGACCGAGCCGCGGCGGCGCTTTGCTATCCGGCGGCAACAGGCCATAGGCCACGACGACACTGGCCGACCAGCCATGTTTCAAGGTGGCTTCCAATTCCACCGCGGCCTGGCCGATCAGATTGAGTTGCACCGCACGCCGCGCGTACGCCAGGGCCACATCCGCCAAGCGTTTTTGGTCGCGATTGAGATTGGCCCACAACGAATGCAGGTTCACCGCATCGGTGGTTTCGGCCACCGCGTGCGCCAACAATTCGGCCTCGAATGCGGACCATTGGCGCGCCGGCAATTGCTGGCTCTGGGCCAGCCGCGGCAGAAACGCCAGCGCTTCCCGGCTGCGGCCTCGCTGCATCAACGCGCTGCAATAGAGCTTGGCGCCGCCGGGACTGAGCTGACCCGATTGATCGAGCGGACCGAGCAGCGCGACGGCGGCATCGGCATGCCCGTCGGCGAGTGCGCTGCGCGCGGACAATTCGGTCGCCAAGCGCGCCGTGACCGGTGATTCTGCCAGTTGCCTGAGCAACACCGCCTCGCGGGCGCGGTCGCCCCGCAAATGCGCCGCCGCCTGGGCACCGATCAACGCTGGCAGCCGCAGACTGGGTAAACGACTGGCTTTGAGCAACTGCTGTTCAGCACGCAGTGGGCGGCCACTGGCCAGCGCCATCAGCCCATCGAAAAAACGTTGGCGCGCGCGCCGCCGACTGCCCTGGAACCACAGCCGAAACGGCCAGCCCAACAACCACCACAGCAACCACAACAGCAAGCCGGACAGCAGCAGCGCCAACGCCGCGGTCGGCAGGCTCATTTCGATACTCAGATCATTGTGTTCGATGCGCAGGTTGCCATGGTCGCCGCCCAGCCACAGGCCGATGGCGGCCACCCCGACTGCGACCAGCAACAACAGCAGCGCGCTCCGAAACCATTTCATTCGACGCCTCGGGCGCCGTGCGCCAGTTGTCGAGTGCGCTGCAAATTGCGCAGTTGCGTCAACGCCGCGCTGATGTCATCCAGCTTCGGCAATAGCGGCAGTGCGCGTAGATCGGCAAGCTTGGCGCGCACGCGCTGAAGGGTCGCCGGATCTTCGGCAAAACGCTTGGCCGCCTCGCCTTCGAAGCGATTCAACCATTGCGCGAAGGCGTTGGCATCGCCTTGCAGCAGCACGCTTTCGGCCTCAAGCAATCTGATCTGCAAGCGTGCCTGCGATAGTTCGGCGGGTAACGGTCGCCCTTCTTTGGCGACGTCAGCGCTCAAATGACGGACGCGGATCAGCGAATCGAACCAACGCCGCAAACGCTGGCTGAGCGTCGGCGCGACCGCAGTGGCGGCCGCCGAACTCGGCTTGACCAGCGGACTCGCCAGCGCCGGTGCGGTGGCGCTCAGGCGCGCCAAATCTTCGAGCAGGGCCACCGCCAACAGGCGGCGATCCGCCGGCACCGCAGCCAGCGCCTTGATCTCGGCCGCTAGCATTTGTCGAATGCTGGTGACGAAAGGTTCGTGCAGATCGGCCAGTTCGGCGTCGGCCAGTTGCAAGGCGATCAGCGCATTGCCGGCATCTTGAAACAACTGTAGGCGCGCCAGCGCGGCGGTCATCAGCAATTCGGCGCTGTTCAAACGCAGTTCGGTGGGATTGTCGATGCCACGCTCGCTCAAGCGCTGGATGGCTTGTTCCAGCAATTCGGCACGCCCAGCGACGCCGAGCATTTCATCGCGCAGATTGCGATTGATGGTGGCGGCATCGGCCAAACGCTGATCGGTAGCACGCAGGCTGGATTCGCTGCGACGCAGGCGCGCTTCGAGCAGCGCGGCACTGGCCCTTAACTTACGCTGCGCCTGATCCACCTGCTGTAGCTGGCTGGCGTTGCGCGCCACCCATACCGCAGCAACAGCGGCCAACAACAAGGCGGCCAAGGCCACCAGCATCGGCCATACGGAACTGCGCCGAACCGGATTAGGCGGCATCGCAAGATTGGATTCGTTATCGGGCAACATTCTGGCCCTCCTTGCGGCGACATCGTATCAGCCATGCTGGTCGGCTTTAAGCCAGGCCGAGCAAACTTGCCCGCAAATCGGCCCACACCGCCGAAGCGGCAACGCTGATGCGGGCAAACCCGGCATGTTGCGCCAGATGGGCCAAGCGTGGGCTGGACACCAAAATGCGCCCCGCCCGCAGGTGCTGGCGTAACTTCTCTGGCAGCAGACCGGGCAGGCTATGCAGGGTTTCGGCACTGGTGATGACCAGCAACGGATCGACCATGCTGGCCAGCGCCTGAATCTGGCTCGGCCCCAGATACGCCGTCTGGCGTTCGTAGACCGCAACCGCCTGCGCTTTGGCCCGTCGTGCCAGTAGGGTTTCGACCAATTCTTCGCGCCCGCCGCGACCGCCAATGCGCACCACCGACTTGCCCGCCACCTGCTGAAACCAGGGCAACTCGAGCAGATCTTCGCTGGTGAATCCGGCCGTCGGCACCAGCGCCGCAATCGCCCGCGCCGCCAATGCCTGCTGGGTGCCTGGTCCCTGCGCAAAAACGCTGCCACGCGGGGCGAAATCGGCCTTGTGCAGAAAACAGAATTGCACCGCCGCCGGACTGGCAAACACCACCGCATCGGCAAGCTCCGCGGCCTCTAAGCCAGTCAATAAAGCCTGACTGATCGGCAGCGGTTGCAAGTCGATTACCGGCAGATTGCACGCCTCGGCACCCAATCGGCGCAGATCGGCCAGCGCTTCGGTCTCGCTACCGGCTGGCCGCGTGAGCACTACGGCACAACCGCTGAGCGGCAATGGTCCGGCTGGGCTCCGGCGCTGCTGATCGTCGCCAGTCTGGGTCATCCATCAGCTCCTGCTCGATTGCGCGCTCAAGTTCAAAGCCTACACCAGCCACACCAGTTCCGACACGTACAGCGATCATCCTTGCCTCGACCAGCGACTGTCGGCAGACTGCACGCTCATCTCCGGCACAGGCCAGCCATGGCAATGATCGATCACCCCACGCAACTCGAACGCACTTTGCTGGAATCGATTCCATTGGCGCGCGCCATGGGGCTCTCGGTACTCGACTACGACGGCAACCGGCTCGCGTTGACGGCGCCGCTGGCCGCCAACGTCAACGACAAAGGCTGCGCGTTCGGCGGCAGCATGGTCAGCTTGATGACTTTGGCCGCCTGGGGCCTGATCAATCTGAAACTCGGTGAGGCCGGACTCGACGCCGATGTTTATGTGGCGGACAGCGCCATCAGTTATCTTGAGCCGGTCTGGGAGGCGCTGATCGCCGAGGCCTGCGCCGAACCCGGGCAGGACTGGGCCGTCTTCGTCCACGACTTCAACCAACACGGCAAGGCCCGCATCACCATCGCCGTGGAAATCAATTCGGTACAAGGCGCGGGTGTCGCCTGCAAGATGTTCGCCCGCTTCGTAGCCAAACGAGGAGAGTTCTGATGAAACGTCAACTGCTGCGTTGGCTTCCACAATGCTTGCTGGCGCTGGTGCTGGGTCTGGCGTTCGCGGCGGGACCAGTAGCCGCCAAGAGCAAGCAACAACGACTGCAAGCCACCTTGTACGAATACGCCGGCACCTTTCGCTGGGGCGAGGTCGAACAGATCGTGGCTTACTTCGACACCGGTGAAAAAGCCGCCAAACCACCCACCGCCTTCGACATCCAACGCTGGAAACAATGGCGTGTGGTCGGCTATCGCGCCCAGCCCTACGCCATGTTCAAAGATGGTTTCGCCGAGCAAGTGGTCACCATAGAAATCAGCAACGTCAACACCCTGGCGACGAAAACCATTGTCGATCGACAACGCTGGCGCTACGACGACAAACGCAAACACTGGATGCTGATGACCGGCCTGCCGGTGCTCACCAACGATTCGCGCTGAGCGCCTTCACGCCCGGTCGTAGGTCGGCGCAAGCCGCGCAGCGGCGGAACCGACAACCCCAGCACCGCCACAAATCCTTCCAGCGCGCCAACTTGGCCGTTGTCGGATGACCAGCTCCGCTGTTGAAGATCGCTTCACGCCTACGATGCACATGGACGTACAAGTGCCGCGAGTGCAAGGACGCACATGAGCGGCCGGCGCTTGATCCGACCTACAAAACCCGCGGTGAACTCACTCGAAGCCGTTGGCAAATACCAGGCCGGAGATGGGGGCGCCACCGATGCGCCAGAGGGTGTTGCCGCTGAGGAAATAGACGGCACCGCCTTCGTCTTCACCGAAGGCGACGGTGATGCCGGGCAAGCCCGCAGTGACGATGCTGGTGCCGGTTTGCGGCGGCGTCCAGTTGCCGCCGCCGTTGTCGATCGCATAACGCAGCCCAATGGCGCCGGCGTCACCGTAAAAATACACCCCCTGCAAGGCCGCATCCGGGCCGCGATAGCGATAGCCACCAGTCACTGAAGCACCAGGCGTGGTAGTGGAGCTGGTACAGAAATTATTGGTGTTGTTGTATTCGATGATGGGCAATATCGAGCTCGCGAGCGCGCAGGACACCGTGCAGCTATTGCGGACATGCGTGCCCTCGCACAGCCGCCAACCCAGATTGTTGCCGCCGGTATTGCTGGCCGGAAGAAAATCGACTTCTTCCCACTGGTCTTGACCGACATCGCCGATGATCAAGTCGTTGGTCTGCCGATCGAAGCTCCAGCGCCAGGGATTGCGCAGGCCGTAGTGCCAGACTTCGTCACAGGCCAATTGCGCATCGGCGCCGGCAAACGGATTGCTGGCGGGAATGGCGTAGTTGGCGGCGCCATCC
>PEUI01000364.1 GCA_002785585.1 Lysobacterales bacterium CG02_land_8_20_14_3_00_62_12 | reverse complement strand
CCTTCATGCGCGCCCCAGACTGCGGAGATTCGAGACTGGATCGGCAATTTGAGATTGGAATTGGCGGCGACATAGGCAACCGAAAAATCCTGCTGCACAAAGGCATTGACCAGAATCAGGAAACTGATGGCCACCAGCGCCAGCAAGGAGCCAGCGGCGACCGGCGCGACCGCCATCCAACGCTGGTCGTTGCGGGCGGCGCCAGCCATCGGCACGACGCTCGGCAGCAACGTGGGGCGGTTCTTGTCGATGTCGTCCAACTCCATCGAGCCCATCGGATCGGGCAGGGCGCCAGCGGGATAGATCCGCGCCTCGGCCGCCTCGGCGTCGGCCTGCAAAGCCTGCAACTGGGCGTTGTGTTGGTACAGCCAGGCATGGATCGAGGCCAGATCGGCACCGGGCAGGGTCTCGGCGGCGGTCAACGAATGCCCCGACAGCAGCAGTAGCGCGCTCAACGCGAAACCGGCGCCTGGGCCTCTGCCCACGCTCGCCATCCGATACGAACACGATGGCTGGGACAGCATTACGACGGCGCGGCGTACCGTCGCGTGGCGCAACAAAGCAAAAAGATTCATGGCGATTCCCACCGGTTGCAGAGAACGGCCGACCGCAGGCGCGGTCGGGGCGATCAGGCAATCAGGCGGAAATCGGCGGGCGCAGCGCAGTCGGGGCAGCGGTCGCCGGAACGCGGGTAGCGACCGCGACGATCAAAGCGGTGCCGGATGCAAACCGGCCCGCCACCAGCGATGCGGTCGGCAAACCGAGCGACCAAGCCATGCTGCAAAGCGCATTGCAGGTGCCGTCGCAGCTTGATCCAGGACTGCCGCAAGGCTGCTGGCCGTGTCGGTGCTGGGTAGCGGAGTGATCGGCACATGCCGGGCAAGCCTTGCCGAGATGAACCATGGGCGCGGCGGACGCAGGCATCGTCATCATCTGCTGGCAATCCGGCCGGGTCGTCGCCGCCAACACCGTGGTCCAGGATTCCGCAGCGAATGGACCCGATGCAAACAGCAAACTCAGCAGCAACAACGTGCGCAAACCCAGCCCGGCCCAGTGCTGGCCAAGCCGGCCTCGCAGCGAACGCAGCAACGCCGACACGCCAGCACGGCGAGCCGAGTGACGACTACGGCAAAACCGTGATGATCGATCACGCAAACGGGTGACACAGCGCTGGCTGAGGGAAACATTCATCGCGGCTAAGGCGTCGCGCAAAAATAACTTACCCATCTTGCTGGTCCTTATCGCCCGTCTGCGTCGTTGCACAAAGCGTCACATAGTCCGACTATGCTCCCCTTTGTGCGCCTTGCAGGCGAACGAAAGTCCGGCGCACGTCGTTGCACAAAGCGTCACATAGTCCGACTATGCTCCCCTTTGTGCGCCTTGCAGGCGAACGAAAGTCCGGCGCA
>PEUI01000168.1 GCA_002785585.1 Lysobacterales bacterium CG02_land_8_20_14_3_00_62_12 | reverse complement strand
CAAGGAACTGGCAGACGCCTGAGCGCTGAGTACGGGTTTTGCGAGGGCGTGGCGTCCGGCACGGGGGCAGTGGCCGGTCTGGAGCACGGCGGCTTGAAGCCGCTTGGCTTTGGCGCAGCGCTGGTAGCGGCGCTGTGCGCCTCCGCTGTAGTTCGGTTTTGAAGCTTGATTATTCGCCGCCGCGCACGATTACCCCCTGTTTCATTACCAGGGTGGGGGTTTCGGTGGCGCGGATATTTTGCAGCACGTCACCCGGTACGGCGACCACATCGGCGGCCTTGCCGATTTCCAGCGTGCCGGTGTCGGCGTCGATGCCGAGCAATTTGGCCGAGCCCTGACTACTGCTGAGCAGGGCGGCGGCCGGGCTCATGCCCAGGTCCACCATGTCGCCAAACTCTTGTGCGTTGATGCCGTGCGGATACACCGCCGCGTCGGTACCGAAGGCGATCGGCACACCGATCTTCAACGCGTTCTTGAACATGGCGTCATGGGCGAGCGCCGCCGCGCGCGCCTTGGCACCGATCTTCGGTGGATAGCTGTCGGCCTTGTCCAACACCCACAGCTGGGTCATCCGAGTGGGCACCAGATAGACGCCTTTCTGTTTCATCAATTGCAAGGTCGGTGGTTGCAGAAAACTGCCGTGCTCGATCGAATCGACGCCGGCCTCGACCGCCAACTTGGCCGCCAGATCACCGTGGCTGTGGGCCGCGACCTTGCGTCCCCAGGCGTGCGCCTCGGTCATGATGGCGCTGAGTTCGGCGGGCGTGAGTTGCGGCACGTCCACCGGATCGGACTCCGACAACACCCCGCCAGAGGCGCAAATCTTGATGACGTCGGCGCCCCATTTCATCTGGTAGCGCACGGCGGCGCGGCATTCTTCCGGACCATTGCAGACACCTTCGATCGGCCCCGAAGGCTTGACACGTTCCGGTGGAAACGGCGAGTTGTCGCAATGGCCACCGGTGGAACCAATGGAATGTCCGGCCACCAACAGGCGCGGACCCTCGGTGAGACCGGCATTGATGGCGTTGCGCAGCGCGACGTCGATAAAGTCGCTGGCGCCGACATCGCGCGCCGTGGTCACCCCAGCCTGCAAAGTGACGCGGGCATTGCGCGCCGCATGAAACGACTGCTCCACCGGAAACCGCAGCATGCCCTCGTAGAAACCTTTCGCCCAATTGTCTTCGTGGTCGAAGGTGATGTGGGTATGGGCATCGATGTAGCCGGGCAGCAGCGTCGCATCACCGAGATCGATCACCCGACTATCGGCCGGAATCGCGGCGGCCGCGCCCACGCCAATAATGCGCTGACCCTGAATCACCAACACACCGGGCGCGCTTAGTTTGCCGCTGGCGCCATCAAACAAATGCGCCGCTTTCAACACGATGGTCGGCGTCGCCGCCGTGCTCGACGTTTCCGCCTGAGCGGCCAAAGCCAGCGTCAATCCCAACACCAAACCCGTGATCTGAAGTTTCATCGCAGCCTCCGTTTGAGCCGACATGGCGCCGACAGTATAGGACCGACCGCCGCACCGGCACGGCGGGCCCGACCATGGGTTTTCTGATCTACCGGGCTGCGCTAGTCTGGCGCATTCTGTTGATGCGAGCACGGCCGGGCAACCGGTTGGCGAATGAGTATGCACGAGTCCTACGAT
>PEUI01000185.1 GCA_002785585.1 Lysobacterales bacterium CG02_land_8_20_14_3_00_62_12 | reverse complement strand
GGCGCCCTGATCGAAAGCCCGGTGCCGATTCGATTTATCAACGGACTGCTCGATCCGATCTCCGGCGCGCACATGGTGGCGCGCTATCGCGAATTGATCCGCAACGCCGATGTCGTCGAACTCGCCGATCTCGGCCACTACCCGCACTGGGAATCGCCCGATCACGTGCTCGCGGCGTGTTCGCCGTGGCCAAGTTGAATCCGCCTGCCGCCTGACCGAGCACACCGAAATCGCGGGCGGGTCCGCCGCAAATACGGCAACCGATTTTCGCGGCAGCCGACGGCGTGCAAAAAATGCAGCCCGCACTACCGAAGACCGACGGACCGAGGGCAGGAGGTTGAAAGCGCGGCACGGCGCGCAGCCCGCCAAACGTCTCAGGTTCGGCATTGCGGGTTCAAAGCTGCAGGGTGAATGCATCGGCATCCATCCAGGCCGGGAAGCGTTCGCGGTGCTGGGCGAGAGCAGACGCTGACAAGACGGTGGTGGCGACCTGGACGGCGTTGCCCAACTCAATGAGGGGTTCGCCGACGTAGTCGATGACGGCGCTGTCACCGGCGTAGGGCAATTGCTTGCCGTCGATACCGACCCGGTTGACGCCGGCGACATAGCAGAGGTTTTCGATGGCACGCGCGCGCAAAAGTGTGCGCCAGGGGCCACGGCGCGGGGCCGGCCAGTTCGCCACGAACAAGGCCACGTCGTAGTCGAACCGCGCTTCTTTGTGCTGGTAGCGATTGCGCAAAAAGACCGGAAAGCGCAGGTCGTAACAGACCAGCGGGCAAACTCGCCAACCCTTGAGTTCCACCACCAGGCGACGCTCACCACCACTGAATCGAAGGTGCTCATCGGCCATGCGAAATAGATGCCGCTTGTCGTAGTGGTCATGGCTGCCATCGGGCCGCATCCAGATCAACCGGTTGTAGACCTGCGCCCCTTCGCGCATGACCACACTACCGGTGATCACCGCATCGATTTCCGCGGCAAGCGCCGCCATCCACGGCAAGGTCGCGCCGGTGTTGTCCTCGGCGGCGAGCTCGGGGTCATTGCTGAAGCCACTGGTGAAAGTCTCCGGCAGAATCACCAGGTCGGTCTGACCGCGCAAGGGTCGGATCAGCTCGCCATAGCGTGCCCGGTTTGCCACCGCATCAAGCCAGAGCGTGTCGCCTTGGATCAGAGAGAGTCGGAGATCGGACATGGTCGGAAGCACCGCAATAAGTAGGGTGGGTGCAACCCACCATTCTTCTGCACTTCGGAGCGGTGGTTTGCCCTCGGTGCAGCTAAGGCGTCGCGCAGAAATAACTTACCCATCTTGCTGGTCCTTATCGCCCGCCTGCGTCGTTGCACAAAGCGTCACATAGTCCGACTATG
>PEUI01000122.1 GCA_002785585.1 Lysobacterales bacterium CG02_land_8_20_14_3_00_62_12 | reverse complement strand
AAGTGATCAATATGAGCATTGGCTGTCCCAGCCCGTTCTCTTGCCCGCCTTGCCCCTACCAGGACGCCATTACGCAAGCACGGGCGGCCGGGGTGATCGTCATCGCAGCGGCGGCCAACCAAGGTTACTTTTGGCCACATCTTTTCTCTCCACCCAGCGCGCCAGCCAGTTGCGATGGAGTCATTGGCGTGAGCGCAGTAGATCGCTTTGGTCAACGTGCTAACTACAGCAACGTCAATGCAACCGTCGACGTGGCCGCGCCGGGTGGGGCGCAGCAATTCGAGGGTGATAGTAATGGCGTGTACAGCAGCCACGCCAGCGATGTTGGTGGCGCCCCGATTGACCAAAACACGTACGATTTTCTTCAAGGCACCTCCATGGCCGCCCCCCATGTGGCCGGCGTGGTGGCCTTGATGAAAAGTGTCTACCCGGCGCTCACTCCACAGCAGTTCGACACGCTGCTGGCCAGCGGCGCCATCACCACCGATCTGGAAGGCGATGGCCCGACCCAGCGCGATGACCATTTCGGCTATGGCCTGATCGATGCGTCCAAGGCCGTCGGCGAAGCACGGCGCCTGGCTACCCAGCAGACCCTGCCGCCGGTGCCGCAGGTGCTGCCCTCGGCACTGGATTTCGGCAGCAATTTCGACACCAGGAATGTCGTGGTGAGCAATATCGGCGAGGGCAGTTTCACCGTGACCGGCCGCAGCAGTACCGAGCCCTGGTTGAGCGTCAGCCCGGTCAGCGTGAATGCGCAGGGGCTCGGAACCTACGCGATCAGCGTCAATCGCAGCGGTTTGCAGGCCGCCAATTACGACGGGCAGGTGAACTTCGTCACCAGCGTCGGCACGCGGTCGGTAGCGGTGGCCATGCGTGTTACGTCCGCGCCAGCCAATGGCGATGTCAGCACGGTGTATCTGTTGGTGATCGATTCGCAGACCTGGCAAGTCATCGCGCAGGCCACCAGCAATATCAACGCCGGGCAATACGCCTTCAACCTGCCGCCGATCCTGCAAGGCAGCTACTACGTGCTGGCCGGCACCGATATCGACAACGACGGTTTTATCTGCGACGCCGGTGAAGCCTGCGGTGCCCTGTTTACCTTGACCGACCCGTCGCTGGTCCGCTTCGACGTCTCCCGCACCCTGGACCCGTTTTCGGTCTCGCCCGACCTCGGCACCGTCTCCGGACTCGGCGCCAGCGCCGCCGCCAAACGCCGCCAGAACGACAAACCC
>PEUI01000392.1 GCA_002785585.1 Lysobacterales bacterium CG02_land_8_20_14_3_00_62_12 | reverse complement strand
CCAGAGCACCACGCCAAGTTTTAATGAATGGTTTGATTTTACTTTTGCTTGGGGGCGAGAGTTTGCGTCGTTTTCGATCAGTGGATTGCTGGTCATGCTTTGTGGGAAAGCCTGATCTCACCGATACACCGCGGCTGTGGCCGTGATGCGTTTCCGTTTGCTCAAGGGAATCTGATGAAGAAGTTCGGTCTGTCGCTGGGCATACTGTTGTCGTTCGTTGCCACCACCTCGGGTCTGGCGCACGCCGCTACTTCCACTGATGTTGCCCAGGCGCGCCTGCGCGTAACGGCCGACGCTACGGCGGCCTCGGAACACATCTTGTTGCCCACCGTGAATGCACAAGGTGTGGGAGCGGAATATTCCGTTTCGACCATGATCGAACGCACTCCGGACAACCAAGTCAGCGCGATCATCTGGCGTATTGAGAACAGCTCGGGTCGGACCCTGCGCAATGTTCGTCTATTTCCACTGATCGATATCGATCTGGATGCCGATGCCGACTCTTTTCTGGACGAGCGGGCCGACGTGAGCGAGCTCGGCTTGAGCCGTCCTGCGGTGCTGGCGCCAGATGCCTGGGATGCCGGCGAACTGGGCTATTGGCATGGCGATTTGCTGGCACGCGTTCGCGTTGATGCGTTGCAGTCGCCCGCACAAGTTGTTGCGGCGGAAGATCAGACCCTGGCTTGGCGATTCGTGTCGGGCGACTGGTTCGCCGGGGCAGTCGCCACACTTCGGCTGGATGTCGGCGTGCTGCCCACACCCGGAATCTATGTCATGAATTCCGATGCGCGCCGTGTCTACGTCGAAGCGCAACTGGCACTGAGCCAGCCCGAGAACCAGTTGCCGACGGTTTTCTTCAACACGCCCATGAGCGGCGAAATTTTCGACATCGGAAGCGTCATCCCTCTGGACGTCGCAGCCAGCGACGGCGATGGCAGCATTTCCCAGCTTGAAGTGTTTGCCAACGGCGAGCCTATCGGTGTGATCATCGGAGCTGGTCCCTACCTTCTCGATTACACGGCGACCACCGCTGGCGCGCTGGTCTTCACCGCCACCGCCACCGATGACCGTGGCGGCGTGACGAGGAGTGCGGCAGTCAACATCGTCGTGCGCGCGGCAAACGTCGCGCCGGTGATTGCCTTGACCACCCCGGCGGACGCTAGCGCGGTCGAGGTCGGGACGGTCGTCACGGTCACAGCCGCAGCTACCGACAGCGACGGCACGGTCACCCAGGTCGAGTTCTTCG
>PEUI01000047.1 GCA_002785585.1 Lysobacterales bacterium CG02_land_8_20_14_3_00_62_12 | reverse complement strand
AGTGGTTCCAGAAAAACGGACTGGCTCATGCGACGGACTCCTGGGCCGGTTGACGTGCGGTCGTGTCCGCAACCGAGCGGGGTTCGCGGGCCAGAAACTCGGCGACGCCGAGGAAGTTTTCCAGCCACTTGCGGCCGTCCTTCGGCTGCGCAGCGGCCAGCGCAGCGAGGCGTCTGGCCAGCCCTGCTGCCGGCGCCTTGGCATCGCCCTTGGCCTGGCGGGCGAGCTGATAAGCGAGCAGCGATTCCAGCATCGCGGGTTGGCCTTTCGGGTCAGGCAAATCGGTCAGCCATGCCTGCGTGTTGTAGACCGCGCGCCGCGAGGTGCCTTCGGCGCGCAAAAAATCGCGCAGCTCGCCGAGCAAGGCCAACGGCTCACCCCAATGTTCGGTGAGATAGAGCGCGCCGCCGGAGCGTTTGACCACGGTGAGCGAGAACGCATTGCGCCCGCCGCCGCCTTCATTGACCGGGGCCTTGGCGCGTTTCTCCGCCGCGCGCAGCTCGCGCAGTACCGCCGCCAACGGCGCCTGGTGGTGCGCGATCACCGCGCCGGTGGAGGCGGTGGCGGTAGCGCCCATCATGCGCATCAGCCGACCATTGAGAAAGGCGAAACCACTTTTGCAGACGAGCTGGCCGCGCTTGGGCAAGGTTCCCCAATCGACGTTTTCATCGGCCGGCACCGTACCGCTGTAAGCATGCCGCAGCCGCTGCATGCAGGGCAGCAGATCGGCCACCGGCAACATGGCGAGCACGTCATCGCCGCCGGCGTAGATCACCCGCCCCAGGTGTTCTTCTTCGACCACATGGCGCACCACGGTCTGCGAAAAATCATTGAGCGCGCCAGAAATGGCCAGGTGGCGGTTGGGCGAGATCGGGCGTTTCTGTTCGCCGTATCGCTTGATGAGCGGTTGCTTGGCGGCGTGCACGTCAAAACCTTTCTGCACCTGCGGGTGAAAACTGTCGCGGTAGGTGATTGCCGTGCGCGTCGTCTCGTCGCCGGAGAGGATCGCGCCCATCCGATCACCATCCATCATGATCAGGGCGTAGTAGGTTTCGAGTTCAATTTCGGCGTTCTTGTCCGCGTCTTGGGCGAGCGTCTTGCGCACCAGCCGCTGCGCACGTTGGTAGGCAGCACCATCATCTTCGACATTGCGCGCGGCTTCGAGTAGGCCGGGGAGGCGTTTGGCATCGGCGAGCGCGCTGGCATTACGGGCGTGCCTGCGCATCAGCTTGCGCGGCAGCGCCACCAATTCGGCTCCCTGCCGCTGGCATTCACCACCGAAGCCTTCGGCGGTCAGGCCACCACGTTCCAGCCATTGGTCGATTTGATGCGCCAGTGCCATGGTGTGGGTGGACACCACGAAGCG
>PEUI01000401.1 GCA_002785585.1 Lysobacterales bacterium CG02_land_8_20_14_3_00_62_12 | reverse complement strand
GATGTGCATGCTGGTGGTGCCGGTCAAAATCACCCGGGCGTGCACTTCGACCACGTCGCCAATGTGGATCGGCTTCAGGAAACTCATGCCGCCGACGCTGGCGGTAACCGCATAGCCGCCACACCAGCCGACGGCGCAGGCATACGCCGCCTGGTCCATCCATTTCATCACCATGCCACCGTGGACCTTGCCGCCCCAGTTCACATCGGTGGGCTGGGAGATCCAGCGAAACAGGCATTCCCGCGGTCTATCGGCCATCAGCCCACACTCCCATTGCGTTGCGCCGCAGTATGCCGCATCGGCAGGTCTGGGTGCAGCCACACCGGCGCCTGCCCTGGCACGCGGCTTGGGTCCACAACCTGTCGAGAAATCATGGCGCCACGGCTGCTGCACTTGCACATGCGGGCCGCCCTGACTGCCGCTAGAGTGGGCGGCTTGGCGATTGACGGGGTTGGCGACGATGGTACGGAAAGTTCTGATTGACGGGCGGGCGTGGCCGGTGCTGGCGTCGGTTTTTTTGCTGTTCGCAGGGATCGCAGGCAATGCCAGCGCGCAGGTGGTTTCGATCACCGGCGGCGCTCCGCCGACCGAGAGTTTTGATTCGCTGCTGGCCACCGGCACCGGCAATAGCTTACCCAGTGGCTGGCTGATTGCGGAAAAGATCCGCAGCGTTGACGTGACCTATCTGGCCGACAACGGCGCTTCGCCTACCGGCAACACTTTCAGTTATGGCGCCACCGGCAGCAGCGAACGCGCGCTCGGAGCGCTGCTCTCTGGCAGCGTGACGCCGACCCTGGGGGCGCAGCTGCAAAACAACACCGGCAGCCCCTTGAACGATCTCCTGGTCGAATACACCGGCGAGCAATGGCGTGTTGGCACGCTCGCCCGAGCCGACCGTCTTGATTTCCAATACAGCCTCAATGCCATTTCTATTGTTGACGCTGACGCCACCTGGGTCGATGTCGACGCACTCGATTTCAACGCCCCCACCAGTACCGGCGCCATCGGTCCGCTGGATGGCAATGCGGCCGCCAATCGTACGGCGATCAGTGCCGTAGTCACTGGATTGAACCTGGCCCCAGGCGCGAGTTTCTTTGTCCGTTTCAGCGATTTCAATGCCACTGGCGCCGACGATGGCCTGGCCATCGACGATGCACGGATCGGCGTGGCCGGAGATTTTCCACCCGTAGTCAGCAGCACGCTGCCCGGCGACACCGCCACTGGCGTCGCCCTCGCCAGCAATTTGCAAGTCATTTTCTCGGAGCCAGTGACCACGGCCAGCGGCGCCTTCACGCTGACTTGCGCAAACAGCGGCAGCCATAGCCTGGTGGCATCCGGCAGCGGCAATACCCGGGTGCTCGATCCGGATAACGATTTCACCTTCAACGAGCTCTGCACGGCGACCGTGGTGGCCGCCTTGGTCACCGATCTTGACGGCACCATCGATACCATGGTCAGCAACCAGGTCTGGAGTTTTCAGACGCTGGTAGATGTCGCACCCACGGTGCTGACGACCGCGCCTGCCGCAAATGCCACCGGCGTCGCCGTCAGCAGCAATATCGTGATCAGTTTTTCCGAGCCAGTGACGACCAGCGGCCCGTGGCTGGACCTGCAATGCAATGGCTTCGGTTACCTCGGCAGTTCCACGCCCAGCGCCGGCGGCATGGTCTGGACTTTCGATCCCACCGCCACGCCGTTGCCCGGTGAGGCCTGCACGGTCACCGTGGTCGCCGCCAATGTCACCGACCTGGATGGCGCCATCGACCCGATGGCGGCCAATCTGGTGTTTGGCTTCAGCCTCGCGCCAGATCTGCCGCCCACGGTCACCAGCAGCTTCCCGCAGAATCTGGATGTCAACATCGCGGCAGCGAGCAATCTGACCGTGGTGTTCTCCGAGCCGGTCACCTTGGCGGCCGGCGCCTTGACGATTTCCTGCAGTTTGAGTGGCGATCACAGTTACGCGCTCAGCAACAACGCGCAAATCAACTACACCCTCGACCCGGCCATCGATTTCACCTTGAGCGAAGATTGCACGCTGGACGTCATCGGCGCCCTGGTTACCGATCTCGATGGCGTCAGCGACGCCATGGTCGGCAATCAGCAGGTCCGTTTCAGCATCGGCGCCGGCCTCGCTGCTTATTATGATCGCGTCGATAGCAGCAGTTGTCGCGCCCTGCGCGCCACCCTGCACGGGGTGATCGATGACCACACCGCGTATTTTTATTCGAACGGCAGCCCCAACACCTGGGCGATTCTGGAAATCGCCGATCAAGATCCCCTCGACAGCAGCCGGGTGCTCGATATCTATCAAAATTGCAGCTACGCCAAAGTCGCTGATCGCGTTGGCGGTGCCGGCGCTGGCGCCACCTGCGTCAACACCACGACCACCCGGACCGGGGTGCGTTACAACCGCGAGCACTCCTGGCCGAACAGCCATGGTTTCGGTGGGGTCCAGGAAACGGGAGTTTTCCCAAACAACCTGCCCAACGCGCCCTATACCGACACCCATATGTTGTTCGCTTCCGACGAACACTGGAACTCGGATCGCGGCAACAAGCCCTATGCCAACTGTCCGCAAGCCAGCGGTTGCACCGCCGACGAGACCACCGCTTACACCGGCCAGGGCGGTGGCCCGGTCAGTTATCCCGGGCACCACAATTGGTTTAGTGCCGCACTCGACAGCTTTGAACCGTTCGATGCGCGCAAGGGCGACGTGGCACGCGCGCAGATGTACATGGCGGTGCGCTACGACGGCGGCGTCAATACCCAGAATGGCCAGCCCGAGCCCGATCTGATCCTGACCGATAGTCGCAGCCTCATCACCAGTACCACCGGCGCTGGCTTCAAGCCAATGGGTTACATGGGCCTGCTTACCGATTTGCTGGCCTGGCACGCGGGCGACCCGGTCACCGCCGCAGAAGTGCTGCGCAACAATGTGATCGAATCATTCCAGGGCAACCGCAATCCGTTGGTCGATCACCCGGAATGGGCCAGTGTCCTCTTTACCGAACCCTGCGCCGGACCGCTGCTGGTCGCCGTCGATGACGATTTTGCGCTAACCGAAGACAGCGTCTTGAATCGCCCGACGCCGGGCGCTTTGAGTGACGACCACCAGTTTTCGGCGCCACCACTGCCAGCACTGACCGCGACCCTGCTGACCCCAGCGCTGCATGGCAGCGCCAGCCTCAACGCCGATGGCAGTTTCAGCTACGCGCCGGTGGCCGATTATTGCGGCAAAGACAGCTTCGTTTACACCGCTGCCGACACCAGCGGCAGCGATCAGGGCGTGGTGCACCTCGACATCGCCTGCGTCAACGACTTGCCCACCGCCGTCGGCACCTTGGCCGATGTCACTGCCGATGCCGGCAGCCTGCTGCAAATCCCCACGGCAGCAGCCTTCAGCGATGCCGATGGCGATTTGCTGGTGTACTCCGTGAGCAGCACGCCCACGCTGCCGACCAGCTTGAGCATCGATCCGGTGAGCGGCGAGCTGGGCGGCACGCCGCTGCTGGCCGACGCCGGGGTCTACACCGTCAGCGTGCGCGCCAGCGAGCCCGCGCCACTGACCGGGTTGGTCACCCAGACTTTCACGCTGACGCTCAATGGCATCAGCGTCCTGCTGTTTCAGAGCGGCTTCGAATAAGCCGGACGCAGCCGCCGCGTTCGCCGCGGCCCGGGCGCCAGCGCAGGCGGACTGCGATATTGGCTGCGCTCGCCCGGTCCTGAAGGAACTTCCCCACCCCTGACGGCGTCCATCGCCGGTCTACCCTTTCTCCCATCTGGATCTCCCATGGCACTTTTGAAATGGCTGGCAAGCCCAGCGCTACTGCTTGGGCTGGCGTTGCCTGCGGCCCACGCTGGCAGCATCGATGAATCGGCATTGCTGCCGGTAGAGCAGGCGTTCCAGCTTGATGCCAAGGCGGTGACGCGGGGCTGGATCGAGTTCCAGTTCAAGGTCACACCGGGCTACTACCTGTATCGCGACCGCATCAAAATTGCGCCCACCGACGCGCTGTTCAAATCCAACCCGCTGGCGTTTCCGCCCGGTGAAATGAAAGAAGACCCCAACTTCGGTCGCATGGAGGTCTTCCACAACGACTTCACCGCCAAGCTGACCGGGGCCGCCGCGGATGGCGCCACCGCCGTCACCTTCAAGGTCAGCTACCAAGGCTGCGCGGACTTGGGGATTTGCTATCCGCCGCAGCACGTACAACTGACCGTGGCGCTGCCCGCCGCTGATGCCACCGCCGCGCTCAAGAGCAACCCCCAGCCGAGCGCCGGGCTGGTCATCGGCGCTCCGGCGCCGACCCTCAATTTGCTGTCCGGTGATGTGGGCCAGGCGCCGATCACCTTCGATCCAGTCGCCAACGCCGCCCTGCCGTTGCCGCCGGAAGTGGCTTTCGTGTTCGAAGCGATCGCCGATCAGCCGACCGAGTTGCTGCTCCGCTTCAGTATGCCCAAGGGCTATTACCTGTATCGCGATCACAGCAGTTTTGCCTTGGCCGACGCCGACGTGGGCGAATTGGGGGTGCCCCGCTGGCCCACGCCGCAACTATTCGATGATCCGGAGTTCGGCAAGGTGCCGGTGTATTTCGATGTTGTCGAGATCCCGCTCAGTCTGGCCCGTCGCCACGGCGCGCCCGGGCAAATCCAGTTGATCGGCAAGTTTCAGGGTTGCGAAAGCGGTGGCGTCTGCTATCCGCCGATGACCCGCAACCTGCGGGTGGAGCTGCCAGCGGCGACTACCGAAGCCCTGGCGATCGCCGCGGCGCGGGTGCAGTCCGAACTGGCACAAGTCACCGCCCAAGTCACCACCCCGGCGCCAGCGCTGGCGGCCGCCAATCCTGCGCCAGCGGGCGTTGCCGCCAGCGGATTATTCAAAGCGCTGCTGTTCGCCCTGCTCGGCGGGCTGGTGCTGAACCTGATGCCCTGCGTGCTGCCGGTGCTATCGCTCAAAGCGGTATCGCTGGCCGAGGCTGGCGAGACCCCGGAAACCGCGCATCGACACGCACTCTGGTACACGGCGGGGGTGATGAGCACGTTCGCGCTGATCGGCCTGTTGGTGCTCGGCTTGCGCGCCGGTGGCCAGGCGCTGGGTTGGGGTTTTCAGCTCCAGCAACCATTGATCGTCGCCACCATGGGCTATGTGATGGTGGTGCTCGGCCTCGGCCTGTCCGGGGTGATTACCCTGGGCAGTAGCCTGACCAATGTCGGCAGCGGCCTGGCCACCCACTCGGGAGCACGCGGCGATTTTTTCACCGGCGTGCTCGCTTGCGTCGTCGCCAGCCCCTGCACCGCGCCGTTCATGGGCGGAGCGCTGGCGTTCGCGTTTATGCAACCGGCGCTGATTGCGGTGCTGGTGTTTTTGGCCCTCGGCTTTGGCCTGGCCTTGCCGTTCCTGCTGATCGGCTTTGTGCCAGGACTGGCGCATCGTCTGCCCAAGCCCGGCAAGTGGATGGAAACGCTGAAGCAGGTGCTGGCGTTCCCGCTGTATTTCACCGCCGTCTGGCTGGCCTGGGTGCTCGGCCATCAACGCGGTGCCGATGCCATGGCGTTGTGGCTGGTCGGCGCCATCAGCCTGATCGCCGCGCTGTGGTGGTGGGAACGCGGGCGCTATCGCGCTAACCAAAGCGCGCGCGTGCTCGGTACCGGACTCTTGCTGCTACTCACCGCGAGCAGCCTGTGGGGCGTGCATCGGCTGCCCACGGTCAACCCCGCCGCCAGCGCCAGCAACACCGTCAGCACCGTCTATTCCGAATCCACCCTGGCCGCGCTGCGCGCGGCGCATCGCACCGTCTTCGTCAACATGACCGCCGACTGGTGCTTGAGCTGCAAAGTCAACGAACGCAGCACGCTCGGCACCGAACGTTTTCGCAAACTGCTGCAGGACACCGGCACGGCCTACCTGAAAGGCGACTGGACCAACGAAGACCCAGGCGTCGCGGCGTTCTTGAAGCAACACGGCGCCGTGGGCGTACCGCTGTATGTGGTGTATCCCGGCACGGGTGGTGCGGCCTTCACGCTGCCCACCCTGCTGACCCCGGAAATCCTCGAACGCGCTTTGCGCTGACGTTTACCGATGAACGGGATGAGCTGGTGGGAAGGATCAGCGCCGTGCATCCGCTGTAGAAGACAAAGCACCCCATCGTGGTGGCGCCTGGCTGGTTGACCCATGCGCTACCCGGTGAACTGGATTCGCCATGGCGCCAGGGTGCATTGGCGAGCGCGGCACCATAGTGATACGGTAAATTCGTTCATTTGGCTGGAGGTTTTGCGTGGCTACTTCGATCCGACTAGCAGCAGAAACCGAGTGCAGACTTGGCGACCTTGCGGCACATAGCGGACGAACCAAGGCCGACTACCTGCGCGAAATCATCGAACAGGGCATCGAGGAAATGGAGGACTACTACGTTGCTGCCGAGGTGATGGATCGGGTCCGCAACGGGCAAGAGCCGGTGCATTCCGCCGCTGAGGTAAGGAACACCCTTGGTTTGGACGATTGAATACACCGATACCGCCAAGAAACAGCTACGCAAGCTTGACCCAGCGAGCGCGCGGCGCATCGCCGATTTCCTGGACGAACGTATCGCCAAATCGCAAAATCCACGTAGCAGCGGTCGGGCATTGACCGGTCCGCTGGGCGACTTCT
>PEUI01000019.1 GCA_002785585.1 Lysobacterales bacterium CG02_land_8_20_14_3_00_62_12 | reverse complement strand
ACTATGCTCCACTTTGTGCGCCTTGCAGGCGAACGAAAGTCCTGCGCAATCTGCGCAAGTTATTTCTGCGCGACGCCTAAGGATTCCACGCCATGACCACGCCTACCCACGACCATATTGTCCGCAGCTACGACGGCGAACTGCTTCGGCTCAATGGCGAAATCGAACACATGGCCGCGCTCGCCAGCGCACAAATCGAACACGCCATGCGCGCGTTCGAGCAACGCGATTCGGCGGCGGCGGATCGGGTGATCGCCGCCGATGCGGTGATTGATCGGCTGGAGCAGGAAATCAGTCAGGACGTGCTCAAACTGCTGGCCCTGCGCCAGCCGCTGGCGCGCGATTTGCGGGAAGTCTATGCGGCGCTGCGAATTTCCTCGGACATCGAACGCGTCGGCGACTACGCGACCAATGTTGCCAAGCGTTCGCGGATTCTGAATCAGTCGGCGCCGTTGCTGCCCGCACGCGGATTATCGGCGCTGGCGCGGGTGGCGACCGAGCAATTTGCTGCCGCGATGGCGGCGTACCACGCCCGCGATGCCGAGCAGGCGTTGATCGTGCGCGCCAGCGACACCGAAGTCGATGCCCATTACACCGCCTTGTTCCGCGAGCTGCTGACCTATATGGCGGAGTCGCCGCAGCAGATCACGCCGTGCACCCACCTGCTGTTCATGGCGAAGAATCTGGAGCGCATCGGCGATCACGCCACCAACATCGCCGAAGCCACCTGGTTTGTTGTTCATGGGGAAGTATTTGCCGAGCAACGCGAAAAGGCCGATTTGACCAGTCAGTGATGGCAGCGTGTGGTGGCGCGTGGTTGACCGGATTATTTTTGCGCGCCGCCTAAGGCTTGCCGGTGAGACCGAGCCGCGCCCGATGCTGGTCGAGCCAATGCCCGAACTCATGCTGGATAAACCACGGTGCCACCGCCAGCAACTGCTCGCCAGCGTAGAGATAGGGCGCGCGTTCGCGTTGCCACGGTGGAATGCCGTGTTCCTGAAACAACAAACGCAGTTCGCGCTCGGGTCGATCAGCGGCCAGCCGCAGGTGGCAGCCAGCGACGCGACTGCGCACGTTGAGATCGCGCGCTGGCGCGGTGCCGTCGATGCAGAGGCTGCGGCCATCGGGCAAGTCGAGTGGCTGCGCCGTATGCCAGGACAACGCAAACCCGGGCGCTGGCAACAACGGCCGCATGGCGTAGAGGTGCTGCCGGTAGCGGCGTAGTTCCGCACCCGGCCAGCGCAGGATCAGACCGCGGTCGCTCGCCGCCTGGGTGATTTGTTTGAGGATTTCGTGCAGCACACGCGGCGGCGGGGCGGGCAAGTCGGCGCGGATGACCCAGGATTTGAGCAACAAAGCGGCGTCATCGGCCGGTTGATCGGCAATCGCTGAGAGGTCGATGCGGTCTGGGTGATCGCCACTGGCGGCCAGCAATTGGCGTGCGATTTCGGCTTCGGCGGCGTGCTGGGCCGCGCGCAGATAACGCGTGCTATCGGCCAGGGATCGAGTTGCCTGCGGCCAACGCGCGCGCAGCATCGGCAACACCTTTTGGCGCAGATAGTTGCGATCCAGGTTGACCGCGGTGTTGCTCGGATCCTCGATCCAGCGCAGTCGATGGCGGTCAGCGTAATCGGCGATCTCGGCCCGTGACCGATCCAACAGCGGGCGACCCAGGTGGCCCGGGCCAAAGCGGCGGATCGGTCGCATCGCCGCCAGTCCATCCAAGCCGGCCGAACGCAGCGCGCGCAGCAGAAAGGTCTCGGCCTGATCGTCGCTGTGGTGTGCGGTCAGTAAATAGTCGCCGGGCTGCATGATCGATTCGAGCGCGGTGTAACGGGCACGCCGGGCAGCAGCCTCGGGGCCATGCCGATGCAGGTCTTGCACCTGCACCGTCAACGATTGCAGGGGTACGCCAAGCGCGATGGCAAATTGTCGGCAGTGTTCAGCCCAGCGGGCGCTGTCGGCGTGCAAGCCGTGATCGACATGCACCGCGCCAAGCTGCCAGCGTGCCGCGACCAGCAATGGGTTGAGTGCGTGCAACAAGACCGTCGAATCGATTCCGCCGCTGTAGGCAACCCAGAGGCGCGCGGCCGGAGTGGCGAGCGGTAGCTGCGCCAGCCAATCGCGCAGGGCGCGCTGGATTGGGCAGATCGGGGGCGGATTTCGGTTTGGGTTCATGCTTCGGTTAGGCGTTGTAAATCATTAAGGGTCTTCGTGAAATCGTGTGGGTAGTTTCAGCCGATTTCACAACTCCGGTAGCATGCAGGTGAGCACTT
>PEUI01000023.1 GCA_002785585.1 Lysobacterales bacterium CG02_land_8_20_14_3_00_62_12 | reverse complement strand
ATCAGCTTGGTGATCAGGATTTTTTCTTCCACCGGCTTGTTGACCAGGTCATTGGCGCCGGCCCGAATCAGCGCGGTCTGATTCTTTGGGTTGTCGTCGGCGGTCATCACCAGGATCGGCAATTGGCCACGACCAAATCCGTAGTGGCCGCGAACCGTTTCCAGTAGCTCTTTGCCGGTGAGGCCACCTTTGAGATAGACATCGGTGAGCACGATGTCGGCGCCGGCGCCGCGACCCTGGGCGATGGCGGTGTCGATCAACGCGAACGCATCTTCGACGCTGGTGACATGGGTGACGGTGAAGCCGTATTTTTCCAACATGCGGCGGGTGGCGAGGGCGACGACGCGGCTGTCTTCGACATACAGCACCTCGCCGTGGGCGCGTTCCTGGGCACTGACATAGCCGTGGATGAACGAGGCCAAGGCATTGAACCCGAGCGACTTGTCGAAGTAATCGGTGACATCTTCGCTCAAGCCGCGGCGTTCCAGCCGATCATTGACCGCGCCGGAGACGACGATGATCGGAATATAGGCTTGCGGTGAGTACTCGCGCACGTGGCGCGCCAGATCGAGGCCATCCATATCCGGCAAGGACAACGCCGTGGTGACCAGATCGACAATGCCGGTTTCCATCGCCGACTGCGCCTCGGCCCCGGTTTCGCACAGGGTGATGTCGGCGTGCGGCAGCTCGGTGCGCAAGACCTGTTCGATCAACTTGCGCGCCACCTTGGAGCCATCAACGACCAACACGCGCGGGCAGTCGCTGCTGATGTGGGAAGTGAGTACGGCGCTCATGAAGAGAATCTGGCCCGGTCGGCAATCAGTTGCAAGGTGCACGCAAGAAACGCGCCGACGGAGCCTAACAGAACCCCCGCAGCCAGCGTCGCGGCGGCCATTATCGCGCTCGGCGCTTGCAGTGTGAAGCCGGAGCCGTAGCTTTGCGCCAGCGCGGCCACCGGTGCTTGCAGCAAACCGCCCAGCACCCAGACCAGGACCAGGGCGAACAGCGCGCTGTGCAAACCAAACCAGAATCCGGACCAGAGGAACGGGCGGCGGACGAAGGCGTCGCTGGCGCCGAGTAGTTTGACGATGCCGATCTCGGCCGCCCGGCTCTGCACTTCCAGCCGGACACCGTGCGCGATCAGCAACAACGCACCACCGCCAAACAGCAGCATGAACAGTTCGGCCAGTCGTTGCAGCAGCGCCAGCACGCGTTGCAATCGCCGCTGCCAATCGGCGTCGTGCTGGATCTGCTCGATCTCCGGATGGCCGCGTAGCCGCTTCAACAGGTCCGTTGTCACCGCTTGATCCTGTGGCCGAATCAGCAGCACATAAGGCAACGGATTGCGATCCAGCGCGGCGATCGCTTCGGCAAAATCGGGAACGGTTTTCAGTTCCGCCAGACCTTGCTCGGGACTCT
>PEUI01000081.1 GCA_002785585.1 Lysobacterales bacterium CG02_land_8_20_14_3_00_62_12 | reverse complement strand
GCATAGTCGGACTATGTGACGCTTTGTGCAACGACGCAGGCGGGCGATAAGGACCAGCAAGATGGGTAAGTTATTTCTGCGCGACGCCTAAGTCCGCGCACCGGGATGACGGCGGAACCGGCGCCCACCGACTGCGGTCCGGGATTGGGCATAATGGCCACCACTTCAAGAGGTTTCAAAGTCCATGCTCACCATCAGCGCACCGGCGCAAGCGCACTTCATGCACATTTTGCAGCAGCAAGGCATCGCCGATCTGGGAATCCGCTTGTCGGCGTTGAATCCCGGCACCGCCAAGGCGGATTGTCGTTTGGAGTTTTGCGAACCGGCCGATCTACTCGGCGATGAATGGTCGGTGGAGTGCCAGGGTTTCACCTTGTTCGTGGCGGCAGACAGCACCCGTTGGCTGGATGGTGCCGAACTTGATCTGGAGCAGGCGGCGGGCGGTGAGCGGCTGCGCATCAAAGCGCCACAACTCAAGGGCCAAGTGCCAGGTGCAGAAGCCAGCGTGATCGAGCGGGTGCGGTATCTGTTGGAGACCGAGATCAGCCCGATGTTGGCGTCCCACGGCGGCCGCGTGACTTTGGAGGAGATCGACGCCGACGGCAGGGTGACGCTGCGATTCGGTGGTGGTTGTCATGGCTGTGGCATGGTCGATGTGACCTTGCGCGAGGGCATCGAGAAAACGCTGAAAGCCAAAATCCCGGAAATCACCGGCGTGCGCGATGCCACCGATCATGCCAGCGGCAGTGCGCCTTACCTGAAGCGCTGACCGCGTGCGCCCCCCGGCAGCGATGGCCAACGCCCCGCAATGGTTGCTGTCCCGGGTGCTGGGCCGCCATCGCCTGTCGTTGAAATTGGCGGGATTTTTTCTATTGGTGTCGCTGCCGACCTTGATCGTGGTCGAGTCGGCCTTGTTGATGCTGGAGTTTCAACAGTTCACCGCCGACGTTGGCAAAGGTCGATTGCGGGCGGCGACCGCCGCCGAAGCGCGGCGGTTGGCGACGCAACTGACCGCCGCTGCCGACCCCGCCCAACTGCAACAAGAACTCGCGGCCTGGCTGGACGGATTGGCACTACCCGGCGCGACCGCGGTGGTGGATTCGGCGGTGTTGCAGGAATTGAGTGATCAACCGTTCGCGGCGGCACTGCGATTGGCCGATGGCCGGGTGATCCGCGCACCGATGATCCCTGGGGGTTGGCAGATTGCGGCCGAGCCGCTGGCGCTGCCGGGACCGTCGGCGGTGATCGAATCGGCGCGCCAGCAATCACCGGTCTGGATGCGCCGCTACGCCGCGCCGGTGGCGCCGAAGGCCGAGTCTCCAGCGCTGTTGGTTTTGGAATTGCGGCTGCCGCTACCGTGGCATCGGGTCGTGCTCAGCACCAGCAAAGAGTGGCCGGTGTTGGTCGGATTTTTACTGGTCTTCAGTCTCGTCACCCTGTGGTTTTTTGGTCGATCGGTGACGGTCCGGCTGCACCGAATTGCGGCGGCAGCCGATGCTTGGCGCGGTGGCAACTTTGCGGTAGTCATCGGCGACCGGTCGGCGGACGAACTCGGCGTGCTGTCGGCAGCGCTCGATCAGATGGCCGGGGAACTCAAGCAACTGGTCCACGCGCGTTCGCAACTGGCCACCTTGAACGAGCGCCAGCGACTGGCCCGTGATCTTCACGATACGGTCAAACAAAAGGCATTTGCGCTCTCGCTGCAACTGGCGGCCATGCGTTCCAGCGTGGCTGGCGCCAGCAGCCGTGCCAGCCTGGCGCAGTGCGAACAATTGGCGGCGGACATTCAACACGAGCTGGTGGCCATCCTGGACGAGTTGCAGAGCGCTGACAGCGACGCCTCGGCCTGGGGCCAGGTAATCGAACAACGCCTTCGCGACTGGGCGCGCCTCGGCGACCTGACCGTGGACTGGCAACTGCCGGCGGCCGAGCAGGTGGACCCGCGGCACCGTGACACGCTGATCCGCCTGGTGGATGAGGCAATGTCCAACATTTACCGGCATAGTGGCGCCACCCAGGTGCAGGTTGAATTAACGCGACAGGGCGACTGTTTGCATTTGCGCGTGCGTGACAACGGTCGCGGCATGGCGCTGCCCACCGGTGGCGGCCAAGGTCTCTGCAATATGCGGGTTCGGGCGGCGGCCCTGCCGGGTGGCACACTGACGATCAACGGAGCGGATGGCGTGGAAATCAACTTGCATTGGGCGCAATCGCCAGCGGTCGCAACGGCGGCCGGGCCATGAATAAATCAGCGCGCATCCGCGTGGTGATCGCCGACGATCACGATTTGGTGCGCCAAGGCATCCGCGCATTTTTGGAAACGCAGTCGGATATCACCATTGTCGGCGAGGCCGGCGATGCCTTGGCGGCAGCCAAGGTTTGCGCCCGAACCAAGCCCGATGTCGTACTGCTCGACATGGTGATGCCGGGCGGCGGCGGGGTGGCGGCGCTGCGCCAGATCGCCATCGACACGCCGACCAGCCGCAGCGTGGTGCTGACCTCGTTTGATCGCGAGAGTGATATTCGGCAGGCGCTGGCCGCCGGCGCGCTATCGTACGTGCTCAAGGACATCGGCGCCGAGGCGCTGGCCGATGTCATTCGCAAAGCGCATCGCGGTCAAGCGGTGTTGCACGCCAAGGCCGCTGCGGTATTGACGCAAAGCCTGCGCTCGGCGGTGGGCCCGGTCAGCGGCATTGACGCCTTGAGTGCGCGCGAGCGCGAGGTGTTGCAATGCATCGCCCAAGGGCTATCGAACGGGCAGATCGCCGAGCGTCTTGGCATCGGCGACAAAACCGTGAAAACCCATGTCAGTAATCTGCTGTCCAAGCTGGAACTGACGGATCGCACGCAGGTAGCCGTGCAAGCCTGGAAGCAAGGCTGGGTGGCGCGCCCCTGAAACGTGGCGGCAACGCCCTATTTGACGTCGCGCAGATCCCGGATTTGGCCGTTCTGAGCGGCAAACCACGCGGCGACGTTGTCGATGTCCTGGTCTTTCAATAGCGCCGCCTGACCATTCATGATGACGTTGACGCGCGCGCCGGAGCGGTAGTCTTTGAGCGCCTTGACCAGGTAATCGGCGTACTGGCCACCGAGTTTTGGATAGCTCGCGTCGAGCGGACGATTGCCATCAATGCCATGGCAGGCAGCACAGACGGTGGCCGCTTTTTCGCCGGCTTTGAGATCGGCGGCAGCCAGTGCGGTTCCGGCAAAAAGCGCAACGCCGAGGCCAATCACTACAACGGAAATTCGCATGGTCCGGGTCCTTGAAGTTACTTGACGTTGCTTAAAAACGCCGCGATATCGGCGATGTCTTGATCGTTCATGCTTTGCGCCTGGGCGCCCATGGTGGGGTGCTTGCGATCGCCCTTTTGATAGGCCTTCAGCGCATTGATCAGGTAGGTCTCGCTCTGACCGCCGACCTTGGGCACCGAATAATTGGGATAAGCGTTCTTGTAACCGGCGATGCCGTGGCAGCCGGTGCAGGTGTAGAACAGTTTTTCGCCGGCGACGGCATCGCCAGCGGCCTGAACATTGCACGCGGGTACGGCGATCAAAAGCGCCAGTAGGGGGACGAAGACACTGCGCATGGGGTCGATATCCTTGAACGAATGATCGGGCATGCCGATCCGAGCCAAAAAGAGTCGCGGAGTATAGCCAGCCCGGTCGCGCCTGAAAAGGACAAGTCTTGTCCAATGCGGGTTGATCCTGGAGCGGGACCGCGGCTGCCGCTCGCGCCCGGCCCCGACAGTTGGCACAATGCCCGCTCCCCTGAGATGAGTACACGCATGTCCTACCAAGTGTTGGCACGCAAATGGCGTCCGAAGGTGTTTGCCGAGCTGGTCGGCCAGCAGCATGTGGTGCGGGCGTTGAGTCATGCGCTGGATTCCGGGCGCATCCACCACGCGTTTTTGTTCACCGGCACCCGTGGCGTTGGCAAGACCACGATAGCGCGCATTTTTGCCAAGTCGTTGAATTGCGAAACCGGCATCAGCAGCACGCCGTGCGGGGTGTGTTCGGCCTGTGTGGATATCAATGCCGGGCGCTTTATGGATTTGCTGGAAATCGATGCCGCCAGCAATACCGGTGTCGACGATGTGCGCAGCCTGATCGAGAACGCGCAATACGCGCCGGCGCGTGGACGCATGAAGGTGTACCTGATCGACGAAGTGCACATGTTGTCGAAGCCCGCCTTCAACGCGCTGTTGAAAACGCTCGAAGAGCCGCCGGCGCACGTCAAATTTTTGCTGGCGACGACCGATCCGCAAAAACTGCCGGTCACCGTGCTATCGCGCTGTTTGCAATTCAACTTGAAGCGCTTGACGATTGCCGAGATCGAGTCGCAACTCAGCAAGATTTTGCAAGCGGAAGGCATCGCCCACGATGCTGAGTCGATCCGCGAAATTGCCCGTGGCGGCAATGGCAGCGTCCGCGATGCGCTGTCGCTGCTCGACCAGGCGATTGCTTTTGGCGGTGGCCAGTTGCTCGCGGCCGAAGTGCGCAGCATGCTCGGTACGCTGGATCGCGGTGGCGTGGTTGGTTTGCTCGATGCCATCGTTGCCAATGACGGCGCGCTCCTGGCCGAGCGGATTGCCGCCAGCGCCGAGTTTCAACCGGATTTTGCCAATGTGCTCGATGCACTGGCGGAGTTTCTGCACGGCATCCAGGTCGGCCAGTTGTTGCCTTCGGCCAGTCCTGAAGATGTTTGGCCGGTGGCCGATTTCGTTGCCCGGGTGGCACCGGAAACCGTGCAATTGTTTTATCAATTGGCGATCACCGGGCGGCGTGATCTAACGTTGGCGCCGAGCGCACGCATCGGCTTCGAAATGTGCCTGTTGCGGATGCTGGCGTTTCAGCCGCAGCCAACGGATGGCGCCCGGCTGGCACTGCCGGCGGCAGCGGATGGCCGCGCTCTGCTGCCGGTTCAGCGTGTCAGCACCGGCCACGAGCCAAGCCCGCCGACGGCATCGGCACCGCGGTCGGCGGTTGGGGCAACGCGGCCTGGGCCGATCTCTGCGCGACCCTTGGCTGCGCTGGCGGCAGTGCCGATGCCGCTCTGTGCGGCGCTGGAACCGATGTCAGCGTCGGCGGTTGCTGCCGCCGAACCGACGCTGGCACCAGTGTCGGTCGCGGCCCCGGCCATTGCCACGGTGCTTGATTCGGCGTTGTGGGCGCAGTTCAACCAGCAGTCGGCGCTGCGTGGCCCTACCCGCGAGTTCGCTGCCCATCTGGTATTTATCGAGGACAACGGTCGGCAACTGCGCTTCGGCATGAGTGTCGGCCAGCAACATCTGCAAAACGATTTGAGCCTGCGCGGTCTGCGCGATGCGTTGTCGCGGCTGCTCGGGCGCGAAATCACCCTCGGCATCGAGACGATGGACGCTGCTGCGGATACACCGGCAGCACTCGCCGCGCGTGCACGCCGCGAACAACAGACCGCGGCGGAAACGGCATTGCAGCAAAGTCCTTTTGTTCAGCGGGCAGTGAGCGAATTGAATGCCCGCATTTTGATTGACACCATCCAAGCCATCGACGCCAGCACAAATTAAGGAGTAACCATGCGCGGACCCCTGGGTAACCTGATGCAACAGGCACAAAAAATGCAAGAAAACCTGAAGCGTGCGCAGGACGAACTGCAAGCGCTGGAGGTCAGTGGTCAGGCCGGTGGTGGCATGGTCGAAGTGACCATGACCGGCGCCCACCAGGTGCGGCGCGTGCGCATCGACCGTGCCGCGGTTGGGGACGACCTGGAGATGCTCGAAGACCTGGTCGCCGCCGCCTGCAACGATGCTGTCAACAAGGTAGCTTCGCTCAGTCAGGAGCGGATGGGCGCGGTTACCGGTGGCATGACTCTGCCGCCCGGATTCAAATTGCCGTTCTGATTCGGTCGGCGCCAGACGCGACCTGCTGAGCTAGACTTTGCGGGCTTTGTGCCAATGTCAGCAAGCACGTACCCAGCGCCGAATCCACGCATTCAATCCAATGAGAGGTAGGGGAATCATGTCCAAATTACTCGATCTGCTGAAGCAACTCGGGAGCGACGCCGCCCTGGCGAGTGACTACGCAAAAGACCCCGCCGCGGTGATTGCGCGTGCCGGCTTGTCGAAGGAAGAATCCGCCGCACTGATCGCCGTTGACGATGTGGCGATCAAGCGACTGACCGGGCTGAAGGAAGTCAGCTACGCCACCAACACGGTGGTCAAGGCTTACGACTGACCGCAACGGATTGGGTCATGCGCCGCCTGGCACTGGTTTCGTTCTTGCTCGTATCGGCCGCTTCGGCGGGGCCGGACCTGGAGGCGCGCATTGCCGAGATCGAGCGAATCAATGTCACCCAGCCGTGGCAGCAATCGGCCGCGCTGATTGAAAAGATGGCCCCGGATTTGACCGGCGCGACCATCGAACAGCGGACCCGGGTGGAGTTGCTGCGATTGCGCAATCTGGCGCTGGCCGGTGACAACCGTGCCGGTATCGACAAGGTGCAAAGCCTGCTCGAACAAACCTTGCCACCGGCTCAGCGCATTCGCGCTTACAGCCTGGGCGTCAACATGGCGGCCAACATCGGTGACCACCAGCGTGCCTTCACCTGGTTGAAGGAAGGCCTGGCGATTTTGCCCGAGCGGGGTGATGGGCGCGTGCGATTTTTGGGTATGGCGAGCTACCTGTATGCGCTGGTGGGCGAGCGCGAGTGGTCGCTCGATTTTGCCGACAAGGA
>PEUI01000043.1:4796-6783 GCA_002785585.1 Lysobacterales bacterium CG02_land_8_20_14_3_00_62_12 | reverse complement strand
GCCAGCTCTTCCAGCGACTGCGCGAACTGCTCGACAGCAAGGCATAGCCCGGGTCGCCGGTCGGGATCGTCACGCGCGCGTTCCGCCGACGGTCATCGCGTCGATGCGCAGCGTCGGTTGGCCGACGCCCACCGGAACGCTCTGGCCTTCCTTGCCACAAACCCCAACACCGGCATCCAGGCGCAGGTCATTGCCAACCCGCGAGATGCGCTGCATCACTTCCGGGCCGGAACCGATCAAGGTGGCGCCCTTCACCGGACGCGTCACCTTGCCATGCTCGATCAGGTAAGCCTCGCTCGCCGAGAAGACAAATTTGCCCGAGGTGATATCGACCTGGCCACCGCCAAAATTGACCGCATACAAGCCCTTGGTCACCGACGCGATGATGTCCTCGGGGGCCTCCTGCCCCGGCAGCATGTAGGTATTGGTCATCCGCGGAATCGGCAAATGGGCAAAACTTTCGCGGCGGCCATTGCCGGTGGAGCGCGTGCCCATCAGATCGGCGTTGTGCTTGTCTTGCAGGTAACCCTTGAGGATGCCGTTTTCGATCAACGTGGTGCACTCGGTCGGGCTGCCTTCGTCGTCGATATTCAGTGAACCGCGCCGCGCCGCCAAGGTGCCGTCATCGACAATCGTGCATAACCGGGACGCCACCGGTTCGCCGATGCGGCCAGAGAATGCCGACAAGCCCTTGCGATTGAAATCACCCTCCAGACCATGACCGACGGCCTCGTGCAGCAGCACGCCGGGCCAGCCCGGCCCCAGCACTACCGTCATTTCGCCGGCCGGTGCGGCCTCGGCCTCCAGGTTGACCAAGGCCTGGCGCACGGCTTCGCGGGCCTGCGCAAACGGGAAATCGCCACCCAGCAATTCGGCATAGCTGAAGCGACCACCGCCACCGGCACTGCCCTGTTCGCGGCGGCCGTGTTGTTCGACGATGACTTGCACGTTGAAGCGCACCAGTGGCCGCACATCACTGGCCAGGGTGCCATCGCTATGCGCGATCAGAATCGTATCCAGGCTGGCACTCAAACTGACAATGACTTGCTGCACGCGCGCATCCAGCGCCCGCGTAAACGCATCCACTTCGCGCAGGATCGACAATTTGCGTTCGACCGGCACCGAGTCGATCGGATCGGCCGGCGCGTACAGCGAGCGTCCGGACACCACCGTCAACGCCGACGCGTTCGTAGTATTGCCGGATTGGGCGATGGCACGCGCCGCCGTGGCCGCATCCAGCAAGGCCGGCATGACGATGTCATCGGAATAGGCAAAACCGGTTTTCTCGCCGCTGATGGCGCGGACACCCACACCCCTTTCGATCGAATGCGAGCCGTCCTTGACGATGCCGTCTTCGAGCATCCAGCTCTCGCGACGGGCGTGCTGAAAATACAAATCGGCGGCGTCTACGCTCGGGCCCATCAAACGCGAAAACACCCGGTCGATATCGGTCACCGCCAAGCCGGCTGGCTTGAGCAAGCGCGTTTCCGCCAGCGTCAATGTAGAAGTCATGGGTAAACCTTGGGTTTAGAAGGCATGGGCAAACACTCGACAAATGGGTGCCAATCGCGCTGAATCAAGCGCATTCAGGCCGATTCAGCGTTAGCCGCAGTGCGCTGTTGATAGAACGCAGCGGCGAAATCGTTGAAACCTTGAACCTCGATGGCGGCACGGATGGCGGTCATCAACTGTTGGTAATAGTGCAAATTGTGGATGCTGGCCAAGGTCGAAAACAACATCTCGCCGCAACGATCCAGGTGCCGCAAATACGCCCGCGAGAAGTGACGGCAGGTGTAACAGTTGCACGCCGGGTCGATCGGCTGGGTGTCCTGCTGATAGCGCGCGTTGCGGATCCGCACCTGGCCGAAACCGGTGAACAAATGGCCATTGCGGGCATTACGGGTCGGCATCACGCAGTCGAACATGTCGATGCCACGGCGTACGCCCTCCACAATATCTTCCGGCCGACCAACCCCCATCAAGTAGC
>PEUI01000043.1:3704-4788 GCA_002785585.1 Lysobacterales bacterium CG02_land_8_20_14_3_00_62_12 | reverse complement strand
TCGCTTGGCAACTGCGGCACGGTTTCATCCAGCATCTGTTCGCGTTCGGCGGCGGGCTCACCCACGCTCAGGCCGCCGATGGCAAATCCATCAAAGCCGATCTCCCTCAGCACCGCCGCCGAGCGCTGCCGCAAGTGCGGATACATGCCGCCTTGGACAATGCCGAACAGCGCATTCGGATTGCCCTCAAAAGCACGCTTGCTGCGCTCCGCCCAGGCCAGCGACAGTTCCATCGAGGCGCTGGCGGCGTCCGCAGTCGCCGGATAGGGGGTGCACTCATCAAAAATCATCACGATGTCGGAGTTCAGTGCGCGCTGAATCTGCATGGAAATTTCCGGCGACAAAAACACCGGCGAACCATTGACCGGATTGGCGAAGTGCACGCCCGCCGCGGTAATTTTCCGGCGCTTGGCCAGACTCCAGACCTGAAAGCCACCGGAATCGGTCAGGATCGGCCGCTGCCAACCGATGAACTCGTGCAGGCCGCCGTGCGCCGCAATCACTTCGGGCCCAGGTCGCAACCACAGATGGAAGGTGTTGCCCAGAATGATCTCGGCGGAAGTGGCGGCGACCTGCTCCGGCGTCAATCCCTTGACCGATCCATAGGTACCGACCGGCATGAACGCTGGCGTTTCGACCTGGCCACGGGCAAAACTCAAGCGGCCGCGGCGGCTTGGTCCATCTTGCTGCAACAACTCGAATTTCATGGGGTCGGTATCGTCTTGGCGGCAGTGGGCGGCAAAATCAACATCGCGTCGCCATAAGAAAAAAATCGGTAGCGCTGGGCAACCGCGTGTCGGTAGGCAGCGAGCATCCGCTCGCGACCGGCATAGGCCGAGACCAGCATCAGCAAAGTCGATTCGGGAAGATGAAAATTGGTCAGCAGGGCATCCACGGTACGAATGGCATAACCCGGAAAAATAAAAATCTCGGTCTCGCCCGCATACGGCAACACTTCGCCATCGCGGGCCGCCGATTCGAGCGCACGCAGCACCGTGGTGCCGACCGCGACCACCCGGCCACCGGCAGCGCGGGTACGGCGAATTTTCGCACACAGCTCGGCGCCAACATTCAGCCATTCGCT
>PEUI01000043.1:0-3689 GCA_002785585.1 Lysobacterales bacterium CG02_land_8_20_14_3_00_62_12 | reverse complement strand
GCGCAGCGCCGCCACCCGCATCGGCTGAAATGTACCCGCACCCACATGCAGGGTGACATAACCGAAATTGACGCCGAGCGCCGTTAGCTGCGCCAACAAACCCGCATCAAAATGCAGGCCCGCGGTCGGCGCCGCCACCGCCCCAGGCACGCGTGCGAACACGGTCTGGTAGCGACTGAAATCGTTCAGCGTATCGGCACGTTGGATGTACGGCGGCAGCGGCATATGGCCGATGCGGTTCAGAACCTGCTCGATCGGTTCGTCGGTCAGCAACCGCAAATGAAACAGTTCGCCATCGCGGCCCAGCACTTCTGCCAACACCTCTGCTCCCAACATCAGCCGGCTACCGGCGCGCGGCGACTTGCTGGCGCGGAGCTGCGCCGTAAACTCCTGCGCCCCAAGCAGTCGCTCCAACAAAACCTCGATGGCGCCACCGGATGCTTTGCGGCCGAACAGCCGTGCCGGCAACACGCGGGTGTCGTTGAACACCAACAAATCGCCCGCGCGCAACAGCTCTGGCAGGTTCAGCACCTGCCGATCCGCCAGCGTGTCGTTGGCCGCATCCACCACCAGCAGGCGGCTCGCCGAGCGCTCCGGCAAAGCGGTCTGTGCGATCAGTTCGGTCGGCAGATCAAAATGAAAATCGGATTTTTTCAAGGGCCTTCAATTCAACAAAACGCGCATCGGTGGGTGGTGAGCGCAGCGGTTTTTAACGGCGACGGCCGGTCACCCCAACCATTCGCCACGGCCGACGGCCACGACGCTGGCCGTCACTGCTGGCAGTTGACCACCACCACCGCAGCGCTCAAACCAATTTGATTTCGCGCAGACGTTGCAGCAGATAGTCGTGCGCACTGATCGGCGTCGGGTAGCGGCTCGGCTGCTCGGCGCTGATGCAATTGGGCAACACGTCGATCATGAAATCCGGATTGGGATGCAGGAAAAACGGCACCGAATAGCGTGGTCGGCGTGACGCTTCACCCGCAGGATTGACCACCCGGTGGGTAGTCGATGGATAAACATGGTTGCTCAGGCGTTGCAGCATGTCGCCAATATTGACGACGATGGTGTCGCCGGCGGTGGTGATCGGTAACCACTTGCCTTCGCGCGTCAACACCTCCAGACCGGCGGCGCTGGCGCCAACCAACAGGGTGATGAAATTGATGTCTTCGTGCGCACCGGCGCGCACGTTGGGCACGTCTACGGTGGTGATCGGTGGATAGTGGATCGGCCGCAGGATCGAGTTGCCGCTGTCGATCTTGTCGTCGAAGAATCGCTCCGGCAGATCAATATGCAATGCCAGCGCGCGCAAAACGCGCACGCCGAGCTGGTCCAGTGCTTGATACAGGCCATAACCAAACTCACGGAAACCGGTCACTTCCGCTGGCCACAAGTTGGCCGGCATCAGCTCGGCATAGCGGGAATCCCGGGCAATTTCGCGACCGATATGCCAGAACTCTTTCAGATCCGGATATTGCGAATCTTTGGCGGTTTCCACCATAAAACCGGTGTAGCCACGCGCGCCACCGGAACCCACCAGCGTGTACTTTTGCTTGACCGATTCGGGCAGCGCAAAGAACGCCTGAAACGCCTGATAGGCATCATCGATCAGCCGTTGACTGATGCCGTGGCCAGAAATTCCGCAGAACCCATACTGCCGATACGCGGCCCCCAACTCGGCCACGAATGCCGCACGATCCACCTCAAAACGGCGGATATCCAGGGTAGGAACCTGTTGACTCATGAGCATCCTCACAGCATCTGGTTGGGCGAAGGTAGTGGTTTGGCGCAGCGTCAAGACGCCGCTGAACATCAACTCGCTCCGCGCACGGCCGCCGATAATACGGTGGCAGCCAGCTCGGCCGCCAGTGATTCGACCAAAACCAGGTCGTCGGCTTCAATGGTGACGCGCACTACCGGCTCGGTGCCGGAGGCCCGCAACACCACGCGACCGCAACCGTGCAGCCGGGTTTCTACCCGCGCCCGATGGGCGCTGACGGTGGCATCCAGTAGTGGCCGTGAACCGGCTGGCACGCGCACATTGATCGTGCGCTGCGGATAGCGCACCAGGGCGCGCCGCCAATCGGCGAGCGATCGGCCGCTGGCGCGCACGGCATCCAACACCTGCAGCGCATTGACCATGGCATCGCCGGTGCCCGCGCGATCCAGGCATAACAAATGTCCGGAAGCTTCGCCGCCGAGCACCCCGCCTTGCTCCAGCAAGCGCTGGTGCACGAAGCGGTCACCGACATTGGCTCGGGTAAAGCCGATACCGCAGTCGGCAAGTGCTTTTTCGAGCGCAAAATTGCTCATCAGCGTGCCGACCACGGCACCACGCAAGCGCCCCGATGTTTGCCAACAGCGAGCCAGAATATGCAATAGATCATCGCCATCGAGCAATTCGCCCTCGTCATCGACCACCATCACGCGATCACCGTCACCATCAAACGCGATACCCAGATCGGCACCACGCGCCAGCACCTCGGCTTGCAGCGCCTGCGGATGGGTGGTCCCGCATTGATGATTGATGTTCAGCCCATCCGGACTCACGCCGATGCTGCTGACGCTGGCGCCCAACTCCGCAAACAATTGCGGCGCCACTTTGTAAGTCGCGCCATGGGCGCAATCGAGCACGATCTTCGTCCCCGCCAACGAAAACTCCGGCGCCACCGAATGGCGACAAAATTGCAGATAGCGCTCACTGGCATCGCTCAAACGCATGGCTTTGCCGAGGCGCTCGGCGGGCACCGACTGAAAACCTGCATCGAGCGCCGCTTCGATGGCAAGCTCAACCGCATCCGGCAGCTTTTCACCCTGCGCCGAGAAAAACTTCACGCCATTATCCTGATGCGGATTGTGCGAGGCGCTAATCACAATCCCGGCGCACGCACCGGTGGCCCGCACCAACTGCGCTACCGCCGGCGTTGGAATCGGCCCGAGTAGATGCACATGGACGCCCGCAGCAATCAACCCGGATTGCAACGCCGCCTCCAGCATGTAACCGGATAACCGCGTGTCTTTGCCAATCAGCACGCTCGGCTGGTCGGCGATTGCCAGCACCCGCCCGGCTGCATTGCCCAAGTGCAAGGCAAACTCGGCGGTAATCGGCGCCACCCCGACCTGGCCGCGGATGCCATCGGTACCAAAATAATGCCGCTCGCTCATGCGCGATCCCAGACCTTGAAGTCAGCCAGTATGGCTTAAGCCCGCGCAGCGGTGAAAGACCATTCGCCAAATCGTGCAACTCGGCGAAGGCATGGATGCCCGAGGTAGAGCCGCGTCGGGAACGGCGGCCGACGACGCCATGGATGGCGGAGGTAGGGCACCAAAAGTAGGCGCTTTCGGCGATGCATGAGCAATTGCCGAGAGCACCAAAAGTAGGCGCTTTAGGCGGCGCCGGGAGCAGTTGCCGGCGAGGGCATGGATGCCCGAGGTAGAGCGATGCCGGGAGCAGTTGCCGGCGAGGGCATGGATGCCCGAGGTAGAGCGACGCCGGGAGCAGTTGCCGGATTCAATCGACTTGGGGCATCAGGAAATCGAAACTTTGATGCTCGTGCTTGTTTGTGTATATCCGAACCAATATAGTGGGTCCATGAAACCCGTTCGATTCCTCGGTGACTCCCTGAAGTGCCTGCGCGAGTTTCCGTGCGACGCACGGCACGATGTCGGCCGCCAGCTTGAGCGCGTGC